>JBFXBB010000043.1:0-12853 GCA_050183685.1 Amphiplicatus sp. | reverse complement strand
GAAAGGCCGCCGCAAGTCTCTTCCTCATCGCCTTCTCCCTTTATCGCCGCCGGGCGAGCGTTTTCTTCACCGCCTCGACGAGCCCCGCGCGGGGCGCGGAAAATTGCGCCGGTTGAGCCTCCCGCCATTCGGCGTTGTCGTCTATCGATTTGGAGAGTTCGGCGCCGAGAATGAGATCCTTGATCGTCACCTCGCCGCGCGCGCGCTCGTCGCCCCCGCAGATGACCGCGACGGGCGCGCCGCGTTTGTCGGCGTATTTCATCTGCGCCTTCATGCCGGCGCCGCCGAGATAGACCTCGGCGCGAAGACCGGCGGCGCGAAGCTCGGCCGCCATTTGTTGGTAGGCGGACATCTGGTCCGGCTCGAAGGCGAGGACGACGACCGGCCCTTGCGCGCCGGCTTCGGCGCCGCGCCGCCATTGCAGCGCCGAGAGAAGGCGCGAGACGCCGACCGAGATTCCGACCGCCGGAATCTCGACGCCCTTGAAGCGCCTGACGAGATCGTCATAGCGCCCGCCCGACGCGATCGATCCCATGCGGACGGGCCGGCCCTTCTCATCGCGGATATCGGAGACGAACTCGGCCTCGAAGACGGGACCGGTGTAGTATTCAAGGCCGCGAATGACCGAGAGGTCGATCCGCAGGCGGCTTTCATCGAGGCCCGCCCGGGCGAGCCCCTCGGCGATCAGGCTCAGCGTCTCGACGCCCTTCGCGCCCGCCGCCGATCCTCCGACGACATCGGCGAGACGCGCGCAGGTCGCCGCGTTCGTCTCGCGGCTCGCCCGCATGAAGCCGACGACCTTCTCGATCTCGGCCTCGGCGAGCCCCGCGCCCCTGGTGAAATCGCCCGACTCGTCCTTGCGGCCGCCGCCGAGGAGAAGCCTTACCCCCTCCTCGCCGAGCCGGTCGAGCTTGTCCATCGCGCGCAATACGCCGAGCCGCTTTTCGGCGTCCCCGGCGCCGGCGACGCCGATCGTTTCGAGAAGGCCCGTCAGCACATTGCGGTCATTGATCCGGATGAGCGCCGCGCCGCGCGGAAGGCCGGCTGCTTCGAGCGCTTCGGCGAGCATCGCGCAGCATTCGATGTCGGCATGGGGCGCCGGCGCGCCGACCGTATCGGCGTCGCATTGGGTGAATTCGCGAAATCGTCCGGGTCCGGGCTTTTCATTGCGCCAGACCGTCCCGACCTGAAAGCGCCGAAAGGGCTTCGGCAAGGCGTCGTAATTCTCGGCGACGAAACGGGCGAGCGGCGCCGTCAGATCGTAGCGCAGGCTCATCCATTGCTCGTCGTCGTCCATGAGCGAGAAGACGCCCTGATTGGGACGGTCGTCATCGGGCAGGAATTTGCCGAGCGCGTCGGAATATTCAAAAGCCGGCGTTTCGAGCGGGTCGAACCCCCAGCGCTCATAGACCGCCGAAAGCCGCGCGAGCATCTCGCGCTCGGCGGCGACCTCGGCCCCGAGCCGATCGCGAAAGCCGCGGGGGCGGCGCGCCTTCGGCCTGATGATCTTTTCTTTCTTCGCCATTGGCGGGGGGGATAGCCCAGCCCGCCAGGGGGCGCAACGCGGGGGGGCCGGCCCGCCCGGCGGGCTAGTCCAGAATGTCGACGCGGTTGATGAGGATCGGTTCGACCGGAACCTCGCTCACGAATTCCCCGCCCGGCCCCGTCTCGACGGCGCCGATCGCCTCGACGACATCCATCCCCTCGATGACGCGTCCGAAGACCGCATAGCCGTAGATGACGCCAAGATCGGTCACGCGGTGATCGAGCTTCGCATTGTCCTTCAGATTGATGAACCACTGCGCCGTCGCCGAATTCGGATCGTCCGTCCGCGCCATCGCGATCGTCCCGCGCGTGTTTTTAAGCCCGTTGTCGCCCTCATAGACGACGGGCGCTTGCGTCGGGCGTTCGGTGAAGAGGCGCGAATAGCCCCCGCCCTGAATGACGAAGCCCCGAACGACGCGGTGGATGAGCGTGCGGTCATAATGGCCGGCCTTGGCGTAGCTGACGAAATTCCCGACCGTCTTCGGCGCTTTTTCGGGATCGAGCGCGACGATGATGTCGCCTTTCGAGGTCGAGATTTTCGCGGTCTGCGCGGCGGCCGGCGCGGCAAGCAGGGTCAGGACAATGGCCGCTGCGATCTTGATCATAGTCTCCTCTTTTAAAGGCTTTTCCCGTCAAATTTGTGGGGCGTCAGCGCGCCAAGATCGACGCCGTCGACGCAGCGGACATTGATCGCGGCCACCTCCCTTCCATCGGGCGTCGCGCCATAGCCGAAAGGCTGAACGCCGCAGGTTTTGCAGAAGAGATGCGCGACCGCCTTCTTGTTGAAGCGGTATTCCGTGAGGCAGTCATCGCCTTTCGCAAGCTTGAACGCTTCGCGCGGCGTGAAGGCAAAAATAAAACCCTTTTTTTCGCAGATAGAGCAGTTGCATTCCATGCTCTTCGAAAGATCAGCCGTCGCTTCGAAACGGACGGCGCCGCAATGGCAGCCGCCCTTGACAGTCTCCATGCCGGCCATGATCAGTCTCCTTTCCCGCGGATGCGATTGATGCGGTCGATAAGGGCGCTCGTCGAGGCGTCATGCCCGCTCGCTTGCGGTTTTTCCTCGCCAAGCGCGGCGATTTCGGGCCGAATCGCGCGCGCCAGAGTCTTGCCGAGCTCGACGCCCCATTGATCGAAGGAATTGATCCCCCAGAGGACGCCCTGGCAAAAGATCTTGTGCTCGTAAAGAGCGATGAGCGCGCCGAGGGTTTCAGGGGCGAGGCGCTCCATCAGGATTGCGTTCGTCGGCCGGTCGCCCGCGAAAACCTTGTGCGGCGCGAGACGCTCGATCTCGGTCCCCGTCAGCCCTTGCGCCTTGAGTTCGGCGCGCGCTTCTACTTCCGTCCGCCCGCGCATCAGGGCCTCCGGCTGGGCGAGAAAATTCGCAAGCAGCTTTTCGTGATGATCGCCCATCGGCGCATGGCTGAGCGCCGGCGCGATGAAATCCGCCGAGATGATGTCCGTTCCCTGATGAAGAAGCTGATAGAAGGCGTGCTGTCCATTGGTTCCTGGCTCGCCGAAAATGACGGGGCCGGTCGCGGCCGAAACCGGCGCGCCGTCGATCCTGCGGCTCTTGCCGTTCGATTCCATATCCGCCTGCTGAAGATAGGCGGGAAGACGCCATAAATGCTGGTCATAGGGAAGAATGGCGTGGGCGCCGATCCCAAGAAAATTGCGGTTCCAGACGCCGGCGAGCGCCAGCGCGGCCGGCAGATTTTCGTCGATCGGCGCGGCGCGAAAATGCTCGTCCATCTGATGCGCGCCTTTAAGAAGGCGCTCGAAATGGTCAAAACCGACCTGCAACGCAATCGACAGTCCGATCGCCGACCACATCGAATAGCGCCCGCCGACCCAGTCCCAGAAGACGAACATGGCGTCGGGATCGATCCCGAAATCGGCGACGGCGCGCGCATTGGTCGAGAGCGCGACGAAATGCCGGGCGACCGCCGCCTCGCCGAGCCTGGAGACGAGCCAATCACGCGCGCTCGCCGCATTCGTCATCGTCTCCTCGGTCGCGAAGGTTTTCGAGGCGATGATGAAAAGCGTCCGCGCCGGATCGATCCCGGCGAGCGCGTCGGCGAGATGCTGGCCGTCGACATTCGCGACGAAATGGGTTTTGCGGCCCGGCGTCCAATAGGGACGCAGCGCCTCGACCGCCATTTGCGGACCGAGATCGGAGCCGCCAATGCCGATATTGACGACCTCGTCGAGCCGCGCGCCGGTCGCGCCCCGCCATTCGCCCGAATGAATCTTCGCCGTGAACGCCTTCAGCCGCTCGCGCTCGGCGCGGACCGCTTTCGCGACATCCTCGCCGTCAAGATGATAGGCGCGATGGGAAAAGTCGCGCAGCGCGACATGCAGGACCGCGCGGTTCTCGGTCGCATTGATCTTTTCGCCGGCGAAAAGCCGTTTTCTCGCCCCTTCGAGATCGGCCGCGCGCGCAAGCGCGAAAAGCGCCTCCAGAATCGGTTCGTCGATGCGATTTTTTGAAAAATCGACATAGAGCCCCGCCGCCTCGCCGGCGTAGCGGCGCGCCCGATCCGGATCGTCGCGGAAGGCTTCGCGCAAGGAAGGCGGCGTTTTTGCGAGCGCCGCAAGCCGGCGCCATTCGGGTGATTTCACGATATCGCTCATGCGCGCGGCGTCCTTTCGGTAAAATACGTAAGGATTTTCTGGCGCGAAGTCCCGCGCATTTTAGCCATCCCGCTTAAGCGGTCTTAATTCGCCGTAAGCTAGCTTTGCGCCCATGACCAAGGCCGCCATCAGAAAAGTCGCTTCACGCGCCGCCGCCAATCTCGTCGCCGTCGCGGCGATCTCCGCGATCTTCGGCCTCAAGGCGTTCATCGACGCCCAGGCGAAAGAGATATTTACGGACGATCCGGCAAGTTCGCTCTATGCAGCCTCGGCCTATGACCCGTATTTGACCGAACAGCCGTAAGGCCTCGTCTGCTTGACGGCGACGTCCTCGCCCGCCTGAAGGCGCGCAAGCGCGGCGAGGACATAATTCGTCGCGCCCTCGACCGTCGCATGATCCGCCGAAGGCTTGTCGTCGATCGCGCCCTCATAGCGCAAAATCCCCGCCTCATCGATGACCGCCATTTGCGGGGTCGTTTTGGCGGCGTAAGCCCGGCCGATCTCGCCGGCGGCGTCGATGACGACATAATCGGGCGCGGCGTCGCGCTCGCTCGTCAATGCGTCAGCCGCCGCCGGCTGAAGATAACCCTGTTTGCCGGGCGCCGAGGAGATGATGGTGATCCATTTCGCGCCGCTTTCGCGCGCCGCGCGCTGCGTCGATTGCATATTGCCCGTTTCGTAATGTTTTTTCACGAAAGGGCATTCGTGATTGGTCCATTCGAGAATGACTTTCTCGCCGGCGAAATCGGCGAGCGAGATGGTCTCGCCCGTCGTTGCGCGCCCTTCGAAGGCGGGCGCGGCGGCGTCGACTTTCGGCGGGGCTGCGAGCTGCGGCTCGGCGCAGGCGGCCGACGCAGCGAAAGCAAGAACCGCGGCGGTTCGTTTCAGCATAAAGGCTCCTTTCCCGGCTAACTTCCAATGGCGTTCAAAATCGCGCGCGCCGACAAGGGCAATGACAGAACCTGCGGCTCTCCCGCCGGCGGATAATAAACATAAAGCGGCACGCCATTCGCGCCAAAGCGCGCGAGCGCGTCGGCGATCTCGGGATCGCGCCGCGTCCAGTCAGCGACCATCAAGGCGACGTCCTTGGCTTTGAAGGCCTCCGTGATCGAGGGTTTGGACAGGATCGTCGCCTTGTTGAACTGACAGACGACGCACCAGGCCGCCGTGAAGTCGACAAAGATGGGACGGCCTTCGGCGCGCAGCGTCTCGATCCGCTCCGGCGCGAAGGCGAGCGTCTCGACGCCGCCAT
Source organism: Amphiplicatus sp. (assembly GCA_050183685.1). Taxonomy (GTDB): domain Bacteria; phylum Pseudomonadota; class Alphaproteobacteria; order Caulobacterales; family Parvularculaceae; genus Amphiplicatus. The sequence continues at coordinate 7,422 of JBFXBB010000043.1, read as the reverse complement.
AAGCGCCGTCACGAGCCTTCCGGGAGGGCGTCGCCTGATCGGCGAAGGCGAAGGCGAAAAGCGGCGCGAGCGCGATGAGCGCGGCGAGCCCCGCGAGCGTCCGCAGGAAAAACGCGCGGCCCCCTTTCGACTGCTCGAAGAGCCAAGCCGCGAAGGCGACGAGAACGGCGCCGCCAAGCGCTTGGGCGAGTCCGTCGCGCCCCGTCTGCTCGGCGAGCACCCAGAGGAAATAGGCGGCGGCGGCAAAAACGGGAAAGGAGAGCGCCTGCTTGAAGGTCGTCATCCACGGCCCCGGCTTCGGCAAGCGCCGGCCGAGCCCCGGCGCGAAGGAAACCGCCATGAACGGCGCGGCGAAGCCGAGCGCAAGCGCGATGAAAATAAGCATGCCGGCAAGAGGCGGCAGCATCACCGCCGCCCCCATTGGGGCGGACAGAAGCGGCCCGATGCACGGCGCGGCCACAAAGACCGCGAGCACGCCGGTGAAGAACGCGCCCGCCGCGCCGCCCTTCGCGGCGAGCCCGCCGCCGACATTTTGCAAGCCCGTCCCGACATGGAAAACGCCGGCGAGATTAAGTCCGACGAGGAAAAGCACGTAAGCGGACAAAAGCACGACCGCCGGCGATTGCAACTGGAAGCCCCAGCCCACCGCCTCCCCGCCCGCCCGAAGCGTCAAGAGGAGCGCGCCGAGCGCCGCGTAGGTCAAAAGGACGCCGGCGCCGAACAGCAGGCCGTCGCGCCGCGCCAGCGCCGGATGGGCGCCCGCCTGTTTCATCAGCGACGCCGCCTTGATGAAAAGGATCGGGAAAACGCACGGCATCACATTGAGAATGACCCCGCCAAGAAACGCTGTCAGCAACAGAACCGGCAAGGCGCGGCCGCCGGCGGCGTTCGCTTGCGGCGCGCGCAGGGAAGGCGCGGCCGGCGGCGCGATCGCCTCGGCGCTCTTGGCCGCCGACAGATCATAACCGCGCCGCTCGCCCGACGGTCCCGAAAGAACGATCACGCCCTTCAACGCTTCGAGTCTCGCCGGCTCATAGCCAAGCCCCGGCGTCATCGCGATCGTCAGCGCGCCGTCCTTCACCGCAAAGGGCTGCGGCGCGGCGGGCTCGATCAGCCCTTCCGCATCGGGAAAAAAGAACGCGTCCCTGACGCCGGCGGGCGCCGGAACTCGAAGGACGAGCCGTTCCGCGTCGGCGCTGAAACGCGCCTTGCCTCCCAGCGGGGCAGGGCTCGCCGCGCGCGCTTTTGCGACAAGCGCGGCGCCCTCTTCATGCGCCGGCGGCGCGGCGGCGACAGGAAGCGTCAGCGAAAAAACGGCCTCCTCCGGCACGCAGATTTCTTCGCAGATCAGCCAGCGCGCCGTCAGCGCGATCTCGGCCTCGCCCGCCGCATTTTCTGGCGCCGTCACCGGAACGAGAAAAATCGGCGCGCCGTGATGACCGAAATTGACGAGCGGCCCGACGGGAAGGCGCTCCGGCGTCGGATAGACGATCTCGCCGGCCGCATAGCCGTCGGGCAAGGACCATTCGAGTTCGAGCGCAAGGCCGGAATCGCCAGGATTTTTCCAATAGACATGCCAGCCTTGCTGGAGCTCTTGCGCGAGAGCGAACCAGGCGGTCTCGCCGGGCGCGAAGCCCTCCCGCGCCGGAACGAGGCGGGACTGAGCGTGATCGGTCTTGACGAAGCTCGCCGCCGCTGCGGGTCCTGCAAGCGTCAGCAAAATCGCAAAGAGGCCCAGGAGCGCGCCCCGGGCGGCGCGCGCCGGCTTGCGGCCCGCCCCGTCATGCTCGGTCGGGGAAAGGCTCGTCGGCGCGCCGCACTCGGTTGAGTCCCAATTCATGCCGCTCGTTAATAACGCCTTTTGCGGCAAGGCGGGATCACCAATCCGTCATTTCGGCTCAAGAAAGCCTCAACGGGTCGAGGACCTGCTCGCTGGTGAGATTGAACCGCTTGGCGCGGCGCTCAAGGAGCGAGCGCCAATTGCCCATCGAGGTCAATTGCGCGTGAATAAGGGGAAGCAGGCCCTTCTTGCGCAGATCCAGGAATTTTTCATCCGACAGCTCGTTAAGGCGCTTTTCCTCGACGCCGAAATATTGCGCGAAAGTTTTCTGCTCCTCGTCGGGGCGCGCGCCATATTGCACGGACTGGCCGGTCACGAGATCGAATTCCTCAAGCAGTTTCATCGCTTGATCGGCGCCAAGACGATCGGCTTCATATTGCTGGCAGAATTCGATCGTCGCCTGCATCGCGGCCGAGGGCTCGCCATTTTCGAACAGCGGATTGTCGCCATTCTCGGCGACGGAGCCATGCGCCGCATCGAAAACGACGGCGACGCGCTCTCCCCCCGTCTCGGTTGCGAGCGCGAAAGGATACCGTCTCAGATAGCCCGGCACATAGGCATGATCCTCCCAGAGCCCCTTGTCGTCGACGAAGAGGTTGACGTCGTCGAGCACGCCGAGCACAGCGAGCGGCGTCATCGCCTTTTGCGCGCTGAAGATGATAGGATAGTGCCGCGAGGCCGAGATGAATTCGCTTGCCGTGATCGGCGCGGCGCGGATCTTTGCGCAGAAAGCGAAAGGCTTTTCGGTCTGCGTGATGCCGTATTTGCCATGCGCCTCCCGATTCAGGAGCTCCGGTTTTTCGAACAGGAACATTCTGCCTGTGATCTGCGGCGCGGCTTGCGTCTGGCTCATGACCGGTCTTTCCTTGAAGAGTATTCCCTGACGAGGCTGCCTCTGCCGATCGCATAGCAAAACGGCGCGGGATGTCAAAGCGGACGGATGCAGGCGCTGCAAGGTTTGGCTAGGCCACATGCCCAAGAAGGGCCCATGAAGGGCTACCGCCATTGAGCAAACCGTGATTCCGTATAGTCCGGAGCGAAGGGGAAAACGGATATGGGCATGGGCCGGTTCGATCTGACGGATTCGCGTGATTGACCGTTCAACCGCCGCCGCCGAACAGGCCGCGGGAAGGCGGGCGAGCCCATGCGCTCGCTGACGCCTGCGGCTTGCCGACCGCGCTCAGAATCACCGAAGGCCCCGCCTCAATCCAGCGCGCCTCACCCACGTCTGGTTGCGCGCCAATGAGTCGGCGACCTAAATTTACGCCACTATGAACAGCGGATGGCTTGGCGATGAACGACGAGACTAGACCCACCATCGATATGCGAGCGCCGCATCGAGACGCCGCCATTCAACTGTCCCTTCTCGACCCCGACAGCGAGGCGGTCGTCGCGCCATGCCCGAAGAAGAGCGCTCGCGCTGGCGCATTCACGGATAATATGAAGCTGCCTGTTCACAGATGGTTTCGATACTCTGCCGGTTTCTCTGCGGAGTGGGCGGCGAATGAAATTCGCGCAAGCGGCGCGCAACGCGTGCTTGACCCCTTTGCCGGAAGCGGAACCGCGCTGCTCGCCGCGTCAGAATGCGGCGTTTGCTCTGTTGGCTACGAGGCGCACCCCTTTATAGCGCGAGTGGCCGCAGCGAAGGCCAATGTCACAGTAAGGCTTTCGGCGTTTGAACAGGATCTATCCGACCTTCTATCAATCGCCAAGGAAGTTCACGCCGCCGCCGCCTATCAGCCAGAAGGCATACTTGCCAAATGCTACGATGAGGCGACGTTCCGTAAGCTTATGTCGCTTCGGACCGCGTGGGAGACCGGCGGATTCCGAGAAAGAGACGCTGGCGAGTTATTGTGGTTGCTGATCACGTCTATTTTGCGTGAGTGCAGCGGAGTTGGCACGGCCCAATGGCAATACGTGCTGCCTAACAAAAGAAAAGCGCGGGTGAAGGAGCCCTTTGTCGCGCTGCGAGATAAGGCGAACCTGTTCGCGCATGATCTTCAATATGCGCAAAACGCTTACCGCGGGGTCGTTGACATTCGCGCTCATGACGTTCGCCGAGGAATTGACGCGGAAGGATTTGACCTAGTTATTACATCGCCGCCATATCCAAATAATTACGATTATGCCGACGCCACGCGCCTAGAAATGACTTTTTGGGGCGAGCTGCGAGGGTGGGGCGATCTACAACGAGCCGTGCGCAAAAACCTCATTCGCGCTTGCTCTCAACACTCGGCCGCAGAACGCTTGGAATTGCAGGCTTTATTATCAGAACGCGCGCTAAAGCCTATCATCGGTCCTCTAAGAGAAGCGTGCGAAACGCTCGACGCGGTTCGGCTCACGAAAGGCGGCAAAAAAACCTATCATACGATGGTTGCGGCGTACTTTCTTGATCTCGCGCATATCTGGGCGCACTTGCGTCGCTCCATAGCGCCGGGCGGCGTTGTGAAGTTCGTAATCGGGGATTCAGCGCCCTACGGAATTTATATCCCCTGCGAGAAATGGCTTGGCCAACTCGCCCTCGCCGCCGGCTTCGAATCATTCGACTTTAAGAAGATTCGAGACAGAAACGTGAAATGGAAAAATCGCAAACATCGCGTTCCGCTAAAAGAAGGCGTTCTTGAGGTGAGGGCGTAAAATGGCGGAATCGCCGGCGCACAAATTCGGCCAGATCGTTGGAAAGCTCTTGGAAGACATAATGCTTCCAAGGCTCCTGGAGTTTTGTGACGGCAGAGGCTTTTATCTTGATTTCCAAGGGGAGAGGCTTGGAGCGCGCAATGGGCGCAAAGTCACTTGGGAGGATCGCTACGGGAACAGTCACGATCTCGATTTCGTCATAGAAAAGAACGGTTCGGCCGGGGGTCAGAGGGCGTCCTGTGGCGTTCATTGAGGCGGCTTGGAGGCGATATACGAAGCACTCTCGGAACAAGGCGCAGGAGATCCAGGCCGCAATTTTGCCAATTGCAGAGAAGCATGCTTGGGATCGGCCATTTCTGGGCGTCGTGTTAGCCGGAGAGTTCACCAAGGGCTCCCTGGATCAGTTGGATTCTATAGGGTTTAAGGTTCTGTATTTTCCGTACAAGAGCATTGTAGATGCGTTTGCGAGCGTCGAAATAGACGCGCGCTTTGACGAGAGCACGCCGGCGGCGGCGTTTGAGAAATGCATCTCCAAGATGCAAGCGCTGTCCGAACCGCAATGGGAATCGCTGAAGTCTCACCTGATAGACAACCAGCGACAGCTATATGACAGGTTTATTTCTGAGTTGCAGGAATCCCTTGACCGTTCTGTTGAGTCGGCGGCCGTCGTTCCGCTGTTTGGCAAAGAGTATGGATTCACCTCGCTTAGAGACGCTCTGGCGTTCCTTAACGAGCATGAAGAAAAAGAGGGCGGCGGCGCATTCATGCGCTACGAGGCGCGGATAAAATACGATAACGGCGACACCATTGATGCTTCGTTCCGAAATAAAAAAGATATGCAGAAATTTATCGAGTACATTGGCTCCTGATCGTGAGGCGGCTCCGATTGCCTCCAATCCGATTGCCTCCAAATTGTAGGGCCCGCGCTCGACTCTAGGCCGGTCTCGGTCCGCCATTTTCGCTCGCCAGACGGTAAAGCGTCTGTAGATGGCGAACATCGTCCGCCGCGCGGTGGCGGCGGGGGGCGAGGCGCGCCGCGCGGCGCATGATCTCGTCCTCGTCCTTGCCCTCGATGAGGGGCCGCATGAGCCGGGCGTAGTCTTTCAGCGCAAAGGCCTGCTTTACTCCGCAGGCGGAAAAAAGACGAAACAGCCAGAAGCCGTCCCAGTCCGGCGCATCCGAATAGACGTCGGCGTCTTTCAAAGCCTCATTCATTTCGGCGCAAACATCGCGCGCGCGCCGTCCTTCGCGTTCAAGACGCGCCCTGTCGAGCCCATGCAGCCTTTCGGCGGCTTCTTCCCACGCATCGTCCGACCATGACGGGTCGGGTCGAATGAGCGTTGAGCTGACGCCGCCCTCGGCGAAAGCCCAGCCGGCCTCGACAGGCCACGATCTCGACCCGAGGCCCGAAGCCTCGATATCGAGAAAGGCGAGCTTGCGCGTCAACGGCGCGGGCTGGCTCAGCGTATCGATTAGTCGCTCCGCCATGACTTCGTTTCAACCAGATGTTTGTGACCGGCCGGTGACGGGCCAGCGACCCGCCAGCGCCCCTGCCAAGAGCCTTCTCGCAAAGACCTATGCGACAAGGCTCAAAAGCCTCTTAACAAGAATATAGGCCGACGCCCGCCTCTTCGGCAAAGCTGCGGCGCAGCAATTCGATATTGCAGCGCATCATGACGGAAGATTAACCAGACATGGGCTTGATTTCCGTGCACGGAAAGTCTGGGGCTATCCCTATTTAGCGTGATAAACACCCGTATCGGGATCCTGCTCGAAATCAAGCACGCTGGCGTCGGCGGATTTTTTTCCCCGCGCTTCGTCGAGGGCGACGCGAAGGCCGCGCGTCCGGCGCGCAGCGAAACGGTAAAGCGCGAGGACGCCGGCGAGCGTCGCGATCCCGGCGATAACGCCCGTCATGGCGCTCATGGCGACACCTCCTCTCACTCCCTTATAGCCCATAGCGGGACCACATCGATCGTTCCTCGATCGCAGCGAGGGCGGCGCCCGGATCGATGAGACCCAAACCGGCAGGCCCCAAACCGGCAGGCCCCAAACCGGCAGGCCCCAAACCGGCAGGCCCAAGCCCAAAACGGCCCCGCGCCTCGCCCCCGAAAAGCCGGCGCAGGAGCGAGGGCTTTTCGGGACCAAGCTGGCGCAGCTTAACATTTTCTCCGAAACGCGCGCGCATAAAATCGGCGAGATGAGCGGTTCCGTCGATGAGGCCGCGCGCCGCGGCCGCGCCGGCCGTCCAATAGGCCCCCGTGAAAATATCGTCATCTCGCCCTAGCTTTGCGCCCCGGCGCTCGCGGACGAGATCGATGAATTGCCGGTGCAGATCCTCAAGGACCGCTTTCAGCCGCGCGACGTCCTCCTTGTCCTCGGAACGGAAGGGATCGAGCTGGCTCTTGGCGCTTCCGGCCGCGTGGACGCGCCGCTCGACGCCGAGCCGGGCGATCGCCTCCTGGAAGCCGAAGCTCGCCGCGATGACGCCGATCGAACCGACGATCGAGGAGGCGTCGGCGTAGATCTCGTCCGCAGCGAGGGCGAGGATATAGCCGCCCGAGGCGCCGACATCCTCGATGAAGGCGAAAACGGGCGTTCCCTTTTTTTGCGCGGCGCGCCGGATGGCGAGGCAGATCAACCGGGACTGTACCGGCGAGCCGCCCGGCGAATTGATCGCCAGCGCGACCGCATCGAGGCGGTCGGGCTTGAAGGCGGCCTCGATCGCCTGCTCGACCCGCGCCAGGGTGAGGCCGCGCCGGCCCGGGGAGGTCTCGCCGATCACGCCCTTGAGTTCGATCACGGAAACGAGCCGGCGCTTTTCGCCGACAAGCGGCAGACGGCGGACGAGCTTATTTGCGGTAAGGCTTGCCATTTCACTTGCTTAGTCGGCGCCGAGCCTTGCATCAATGCGCGGCGCAATCGGTCGCAAGGGCCCGCCTTGA
>JBFXBB010000042.1:0-12895 GCA_050183685.1 Amphiplicatus sp. | reverse complement strand
GGTCTGTGAGGCTCGTTACGATTTCGGCGGTCATGCTCGTCGTCGTAAATTCCGTCTCCTTCCTCGTCCTTTGGTTTTCGTTGGGCTTTATGAAGGACTACGGTGTGCAGTCGCGCTTTTTCGCTTATCTGTCGCTATTCACCTTCGCGATGCTGACCTTGGTGACGGCGGATAATTTCCTCCAGCTCTTTTTCGGGTGGGAGGGGGTCGGGCTCGCCTCTTATCTGCTGATCGGCTTCTGGTTCAAAAAGAAGTCGGCGAATGACGCGGCGATCAAGGCGTTCGTCGTCAATCGCGTGGGTGATTTCGGATTTGCGCTCGGCATTTTTGCGGTCTTCTACGTTTTCCGGTCCATCGATTTCGACACGGTCTTTTCCGTCATCGCGGCGAACGCCGATGTCATGCCTTATGGCCGGACCGAAGGCGCGCCGATCCAGGAGCTCACCATCAATTTCCTGGACAAGGAATGGCATGCGCTGACCGTCATCGGCGTTCTTCTCTTCATCGGCGCGATGGGCAAATCCGCGCAGTTCTTTCTCCACACCTGGCTCCCTGACGCGATGGAAGGCCCGACGCCGGTCTCGGCGCTGATCCACGCCGCCACGATGGTGACGGCGGGCGTCTTCCTTGTCTGCCGTTGTTCGGCCATTTATGAGAGCGCGCCGGACGCTGCGGCGATGGTGACGCTTGTCGGCGCGGTCACCGCCTTCTTCGCAGCGAGCGTCGGCCTTCTTCAGGACGACATCAAGCGGGTCGTCGCCTATTCGACCTGTTCGCAGCTCGGCTATATGTTCTTTGCGGCGGGCGTCGGCGCCTATGGCGCGGCGATGTTTCATCTCTTTACCCACGCCTTCTTCAAGGCGCTGCTCTTTCTCGGCTCCGGCGCCGTCATCATCGCCATGCATCACGAGCAGGACATGAAGAAGATGGGCGGCGTTAAGGATCTCCTGCCGCTGACCCACCTGTTGATGGTCATCGGAACGATCGCCATCACCGGCGTCGGCGTTCCCGGCCTGTCGCTTTTCGGCGCGCCCTTCGGCGCCGCCGGCTTCGTCTCGAAGGACGCAATTCTCGAAAGCGCTTATTTCGCGGGCGTGGCGGGGCGGCCTTTTGGGATGTTCGCCTTCGTCCTCGGCCTTCTCGCCGCGCTGATGACGGCCTTTTATTCCTGGCGGCTGATCTTCCTGACCTTCTGGGGCAAGTCGCGCGCGCCGGAACATGTCAGGAAACATCCCCACACCGTCCCCGATGCGATGATGATTCCCTTGGCGCCGCTTGCGGCGGGCGCGCTCGTTGCGGGCGTTCTCGGCTTTACGCATTTCGTCGGGCCGAATGCGGCGCATTTCTGGAACGGAGCGCTCTATGTCGCGAGCGCCGAGCATGGCGAGACGGCGGCTCATGCAAATGAGCACGTCGTCGCCGAGCATCGGCGCGAATCCGTCACGACGACTGAAGTCTCCGCCGAGGAACATGGCGGCGGCGCCCATCATGCGCCGGGATGGGTCATTTGGGCGCCGTTCCTGGCGATGCTCGTCGGCTCGCTCGTGTCGGCCTTCCATTATCTGCGCGGCGATCCCTTGCGGCCGGGCTTTTTAAGGCCTGGCGGCATGATCTACGCCTTTCTCAAGAGCAAGTGGTATTTCGACGAAATCTACGATTTCCTCTTTGTGAAGCCGGCGCTCAGAATCGGCCGGTTCCTTTGGAAGGAAGGCGACGGCAAGACGATCGACGGCGTTGGGCCGGACGGTCTTGCGGCCGCGGTCGCCGCCGGCGCGAAGCGCATCGTCCTGATGCAGACGGGCTATGTCTATCACTACGCCTTTCTGACCTTGATCGGCATTGCGCTGCTCGTCACCTTTATCCTGCTTAGGCTTGGAGGCGGACAATGACCGAGTCGCTCGCCGCCCAGCCTTGGCTCAGCCTTATCACCTTTTTGCCGCTGATCGGCGCGCTCGGGATAATGCTTCGCCGCATGATGGCGCGCGCCGATATCAATGGCGCGCTTGAGCCGAAAGAGCAGGAGCAGGTCGACAATGTCGCGCGCCGCGTCGCGCTCATTTTCACGGTCGGCGCCTTCCTCGTCTCGCTTTTCGTCTTTCTCGCCTATTACGATCCCTCGCTCGGCGGCTATCAGCTCGTCGAGCAGGTCTCCTGGATCGGCGGCGGCATCAGCTACAAGATGGGCGTCGACGGCGTTTCGGTGCTGTTCGTTCTTTTGACGACCTTCATCATGCCGATCTGCATTCTCGCCTCGTGGTCCTCGATCAAGAAACGGGTCGCCGATTACATGATCGCCTTTTTGATCATGGAGACCTTGATGGTCGGCGTCTTTAGCGCGCTCGACCTGTTCCTGTTCTATTTCTTCTTCGAAGGCAGCCTTATCCCGATGTTTCTTATCATCGGCGTCTGGGGCTCGTCGGGGACGAAGGAATTCGCCGGCGTCGTCATGCCGAGCCGGGTCTATGCGGCGCTGAAATTCTTTCTCTACACGCTTGCGGGCTCGGTGCTGCTCCTCGTCGCGATGGCCTGGATGTATTTCAAGGTCGGCACGACCGACATTCCGACGCTTCAGCAATATGATTTTTCCCATTCGGCGCAGACCTGGCTCTGGCTTGCCTTTTTTGCGTCCTTCGCGGTGAAAGTCCCGATGTGGCCGGTCCATACCTGGCTCCCTGACGCCCATGTTCAGGCGCCGACGGCGGGCTCGGTCATCCTTGCGGCGATCCTCCTGAAATTCGGCGGTTATGGGTTTTTGCGCTTCTCCTTGCCGATGTTTCCGCTGGCGAGCGCCGATTTCGCGCCTTTTATGTTCGCTCTGTCGATCGTCGCGATCGTCTATACCTCGCTCGTCGCCCTCGCGCAGGAGGACATGAAAAAACTTATCGCCTATTCCTCCGTCGCCCATATGGGCTTTGTGACGATGGGCATTTTCACCGGGACAGAGCAGGGGATCGAAGGCGCGCTTTTCCAGATGCTCAGCCACGGCTTTATCTCCGGCGCGCTCTTTCTCTGCGTCGGCGTCGTCTATGACCGCATGCATACGCGCGAGATTGCGGCCTATGGCGGATTGGTCCATCGAATGCCTTTCTACGCTTTTGTCTTTCTCTTCTTCACGATGGGCAATGTCGGCTTGCCGGGGATCTCGGGTTTCGTCGGCGAGTTCCTGACCATGACGGGAGCCTTCCGGGCGAATAGCTGGATCGCCTTTTTCGCCGCGACGGGGGTGATCTTGTCTGCCGCCTATGCGCTGCGGCTCTATCGCCAGGTGATGTATGGCGAAATGAAAAAGCCTGAACTGATGACGATCGCCGATCTCGACCGGCGCGAGCTTTTAATGCTCGGCGCGCTCCTTGCTTTCGCGCTTTATCTCGGCGTCTATCCGATCCCGGCGCTCAATATCTTCGCGCCAGCCGCCGACATCATCGTTGAAAATTTCAACGTTTCGCTTCACGCGGGAGGCCAGTGATGGATCTTGGAGAGGGCCTCGTCCAGGCTGTTCCCGAACTGATGCTCGCCATCGGCGCGATGGGCTTTCTTATCCTCGGCGTCTATATGGGCGAAAAATCGACGCGGCTCGTCTCGATTGGCGCGATCGCGCTCCTTGTCGCCGCGCTTCTTGTCGCCGTGTTGCAGCCGATCGGCGGGAGGGAGCCGATTTTTGCCGGCGCCTTCCGCATGGACGCCTTCGCTGCCTTTTCGAAAGTCATCATATTCGCCGCCGCCGCCTTCGCGATCTTGATGTCCGACCGTTATTTTACGGGCGAGGAGGGAGGGCGCTACGAATATTCCGTGCTCATCCTGCTCGCTGCCTTCGGCATGGCGCTGATGGTTTCGGCGACGGACCTCATTTCACTCTATATGGGCGTCGAAACGCAGAGCCTTGCGCTTTATATTCTTGCGGCCTTCAATCGTGACAGCCGGCGTTCGACCGAAGCCGGGCTCAAATATTTCGTGCTCGGCGCCCTTTCCTCCTGCCTCCTTCTTTACGGCGCCTCGCTGATCTACGGTTTTTCCGGCTCGACGCGGTTCGACGACATTGCTCGCATTGCGGCGGCCGGCGGAGACAATATCGGCCTTGTCCTCGGCCTTGTCTTTTTGATTGCGGGTCTTGCCTTCAAGGTTTCGGCGGCGCCCTTCCATATGTGGGCGCCCGATGTCTATGAGGGCGCGCCGACGCCTGTGACTGCCTTCTTCGCGGCCGCGCCGAAGCTCGCGGCGATGGCGCTTTTTGCGCGCGCGATGATCGAGCCATTTGCCGGAATTCTCGATGATTGGCGCCCGATCATTGCGATGATCGCGGTCGCCTCGATGCTGGTCGGCGCCTTTTCGGCGATCATGCAGGGCAATATCAAGCGGCTGATGGCTTATTCGTCGATCGGCCATATGGGCTATGCGCTGATCGGCGTCGCGGCGGCGACGGCTCAGGGCGTCGGCGCCGTTCTCATCTACATGGCGATCTATGTGGCGATGACGATCGGCGCCTTCGCCTGCATTCTCCTGATGCGCCGGCGGGGGGGCATGACGGAGAATATTTCGGATTTATCCGGCCTCACCCGCACCAATATGCCGCTCGCGATCATTCTGACCGTGCTCTTCTTCTCGCTTGCTGGCATTCCCTTCACGGCGGGCTTTTTCGTCAAATGGTTCGTTTTTGTCGCGGCGGTTGAGGCGGGGCTCGTCTGGCTCGCCGTGACGGGCGCGGTCATCAGCGTCGTTGCGGCCTATTATTATCTCCGCGTCATCTGGATCATGTGGTTCGATGAGCCGGCCCCCGCTTTTGAGCGCGACATGGCGCCGGCCTTGCGTCTTACCGCCACGGGCTCGGCGCTGTTGATGTTCCCCGTTCTCGTCATCTTCATGGGGCCCTTGCGGGCGGCGGCCGAGCGCGCCGCGGCGGCGCTTTTCTAGCTCGTGCGCGGCGGATTTTCGCCAGGCGCCCGGCTCATCGAATTCGATACGCTTGATTCGACAAGCCTTGAAGGGAAGCGCCGGGCGGGGCAGGGCGAACGAGGCCCAGTCTGGATCCTCGCCGCCCGCCAGACCGCGGGCTATGGTCGGCGCGGCGCCGCCTGGAGGCAGGCTCCCGGCGATGTTGCGGCGAGTTTTCTCTTCGAGCTTGGCGCGAGGGTGGGAAATCCGGGCGAGATCTCCTTCGTCGCCGGTCTCGCTGTCGCCGAGACGATCAGCGAGATCGCGCCGGCTGCCGCGCCTCGGCTCAAATGGCCGAACGACGTCATTGCCGGCGAGGGCAAGATCGCGGGGGTCTTATTGGAACTTGTCGGCGCGGAAAATCCGGTCGTCGTCATGGGGGTCGGGGTGAATATCGTCTCGAAGCCGACAGGGCTTGACTATCCAACAGCGCGATTGCTGGATTTCCTAGGCAATGAACGCCGCGCGCGCGCGCCTGACACGGAAAACGCCGCGGGGAATGAGGCCGCTTGTCCGAACGATCTTACGGGAGCTTCTTTTGGGCGGAACGAATTTCTTCGAAGTCTTGACGCCGCCTTCAACCGCCGGCTCGCGCTTTGGCGGAAGGATGGCTTTGCGCCCGTCCGCACGGCGTGGCTCGACCGCGCCGCTGGCCTTGGCCAAAAAATCCGTGTGCGGCTCCCGCATGAAATCATAGAAGGAATCTTTAAAGACCTCGATCAATCGGGCGCGCTTGTTCTAGACTGCGGCGGCGCGCGCCGTTTTTTTTCCGCCGGCGCGGCCCTTCCGGGCCTAGAGGGGACCTAGCCTATGCTGCTCGCCATCGATGTCGGCAACACGAATTCGGTGATCGCGCTTTATGACGGCGAGAAATCCGTCGCGACATGGCGCACCTCCACCTCGTCGACGCGCACCGCGGATGAATACGCCGTTTGGCTGTCGCAATTGATGGCGATGGCCGGCTACAAACTTGGGGACGTCAAAGACTGCATTGTCTCGAATGTCGTGCCGCAGTCGTTGTTTCATGTTCGCAATCTGTCGCGGCGCTATTTCAATTGCGAGCCTTTCGTCGTCACCGCGGCGACGATACCGGGCGTCGCCGTGCGCATTCCGAAACCCTCCGAAGCGGGCGCGGATCGCCTTGTGAACGCGGTCGGCGCTTTTGTCGCCTATGGCGGGCCGCTTGTCGTCGTCGATTCCGGCACCGCGACGAATTTCGATCTTGTCGGGGCCGATGGCGGTTTTGAAGGCGGGATCATCGCGCCCGGGATCAATCTGTCCATGCAGGCGCTCCATGACGCCGCTGCGCAGCTTCCGCGCATCGCGATCGAGCGGCCGGCGCAAGTTATCGGCAAAGACACGGTCGGCGCCATGCAGTCCGGCGTTTTCTGGGGCTATGTCAGCCTTATCGAAGGGCTGATTGCGCGCGTCAAAGCGGAATATCCGGCGCCTCTGAAGGTCGTCGCGACGGGAGGGATCGCGTCGCTTTTTGAAGGCGCGACGAACTCGATCGACATTTTCGATCACGATCTCACCATTCGCGGCCTTTTCGAAATTCATAAACGCGTCGAAACGGCGCGGGGAAAACAGTGATGGCGGATGAAGAGCTCGTGTTCCTGCCGCTCGGCGGTTCCGGCGAAATCGGCATGAACATGAATCTCTATGGGCTCGGCCCCAAAAAATCGCGGGTCTGGATCATGATCGATTGCGGCGTCATGTTCGGCGATCTGTCGACGCCGGGGATCGATGTCATCTGCCCGGACCCCGCCTACATACTCGATCAAAAGAAGAATTTGGCGGCGCTTATTCTTACTCATGGCCATGAGGACCATATCGGCGCTGTCGCGCTCATCGCGCCCAAACTCGGCTGTCCCGTTTATGCAACGCCCTTCACAGCGGCGCTCGTCAGGCGCAAGCTCGAAGAGGCCGGGGTCGATGTCGACCTGCGCGTTCTCGATATCAGCGCGCGGTTCGAGGTCGGTCCGTTCGACCTCGAATTCGTTACCCTCACGCATTCCATTCCGGAGCCTAATGGCGTCATTATTCGGACGCCGCTCGGCATTGTCTTGCATACCGGCGACTGGAAGCTCGATTCCGAGCCGACGCTTGGTCCCGCTACGGACGATCGCTCGCTGCGGGCGCTTGGCGATGGGGGCCTTCTCGCAATGGTCTGCGATTCGACCAATGTTTTCTCGAAAGGCGAGTCGGGTTCGGAAACGCGCGTGCGCGAATCCCTGACGTCCTTGATCGCAAAGCAGACTGGCCGCGTCGCGGTGACGACTTTCGCGTCGAATGTCTCGCGCGTCGTTTCGATTTGCGAGGCGGCCGCGGCCGCCGACCGAAAAGTCTGCCTCCTTGGCCGGTCGATGCTCAGAATCGTCGAGGCCGCCAGGGAGACGGGCCTTCTGCCGAAAGGCCTGACTTTCGTCGAGCCGGCCGACGCCGGTTTTCTGCCGCGCGACAAGGCCCTCTATCTTTGCACGGGCAGCCAGGGCGAGCCCCGCGCCGCGCTCGCGCGCATCGCCCGCGACGATCACCGGGATTTAACTCTTTCCGAGGGCGACACGGTCATCTTCTCCTCCAAGATCATTCCCGGCAATGAGCGCGAAATCTTCAATCTCCACAATGACCTTGTCGATCTCGGGGTGAAGGTCATCACCGAGAAGGACGAATTCATCCATGTTTCCGGCCATCCGTGCCGGGACGAACTGAAGAAGATGTATGAATGGGCGCGACCGAAATACGCCATCCCCGTTCATGGCGAAGCGCGCCATCTTGAGGAGCACGCCGATTTCGCGATGACGCTTGGCGCCCTCGATGCGATTGCGCCGAGAAACGGCGATATGATTCGTCTCGCCCCCGGCGCGCCGGAAATTATCGATGAAGTCCCCGCGGGCCGGCTGCATCTTGACGGCGACATGCTGCTCGCCGAAGACGCCGCATCCTTGCGCGAGCGCAGGAAGCTCGCCTATGCAGGCGTCGTCACTGTCGCGATTGCGGTCGACGGCGGCAATGAGCTCGCCGCGCCCCCGGTCGTCGCCATTCTCGGCGCGCCGCATGCGACGAGCGACGGGGAGCCGATCGGGCCCGAGCTCGAAGAGGCCGCGGAGGAGGGCTTTTTGGGCCTTGCGCGCAAGAAGCGCGGCGATGATGAATCGATCGAGATCGCGGTGACCCGCGCCGTTCGCAATCGGCTCACCGCGCTCTGGGGCAAACGCTCGGCGGTCGGCGTGTTGATAACGAGGGTCTGACCTTATGAGCCCCATCGGCGCGGTCGTCATTTTTCTGCTGGTCTGGTGGCTGGTTCTTTTCGCGGTGCTGCCCTGGGGGGTGAGGGGCCGGTGGGAGGAAAAGGACGACGGGGTCGTCGGCGCTGATCCGGGCGCGCCGGTTGCGGCGAAGATGAAGCGGAAGCTTCTTTGGACGACAATCATTGCGGCCGTTCTTTGGGCGATCATTGTTGCGGTCATCGCCAGCGGCGTGATAAAATTTCACGATTGACGGCGCCCCGGCTTGCGCTCGGAAAACGACGCGCTTAGCAATTAAAAGTTCAATCGTTTCAACCCATTCAGCCTGACGAGGTCGGCATGAGCCGCGCGCGCGAAGCCGAAGACGCGCCGCCTACCGGCGAGGAGGAGGCCTCGCATCTCGCCGAGGACCAGACCCTCGCCGAGGCTTTTGTCGATCAGATTTATGAGGCGATCGAAGCCAATGACGCCGAGGCGGCGCGCGCGCTTGCGGCCGATCTCCATCCGGCGGACCTCGCCGCTCTTCTCGCCCTTCTCGGCGAGGAGGATCGCGAAAAAC
The DNA here is from genome assembly GCA_050183685.1 of Amphiplicatus sp. Lineage (GTDB taxonomy): Bacteria > Pseudomonadota > Alphaproteobacteria > Caulobacterales > Parvularculaceae > Amphiplicatus. The sequence continues at coordinate 4,159 of JBFXBB010000042.1, read as the reverse complement.
TGATCGCTCTTTTCGGCGGTCGGCTCGACGCCGAAGTGCTCGCCGAGCTCAATCCCGATATTCGCGAAAGCGTCGTCATGGCGATGCCGGCAGAGCGCGTCGCGGAAGCCGTCGCCGATCTCGACACCGACGATGCGGCCTTTGTCCTCGGCGATCTCGACGAGGAAAAGCGCGCCGAGATCCTCGCCGAAATGCCGGTGACGGACCGGCTCGCCGTCCACGCTGCGCTTGACTATGAGGAGGAGAGCGCCGGCCGGCTGATGCAGCGCGGGTTCTTCGCCGCGCCCGCCTATTGGACCGTCGGCCAGATTATCGATCGGCTCCGCGGCTCCGAAGATCTTCCCGACCGATTTTATGAAGTCTTCGTCGTCGACCCCGCCTTCAAGCCGATCGGCGCCGTGCCCTTGTCGACGCTCCTCAAGACTCCCCGCGACATCCGCATCGAGACGCTCATGTCGGATCGCGAACTTCGGCTCATACCGGTGACGATGGACCAGGAAGAGGTCGGCTATCTCTTCGAGCAGTATAATCTTATCTCCGCGCCCGTCGTCGACGAGAATGAGCGCCTTGTCGGGATGATCACGGTCGATGACGTCGTCGAGATCGTGCACGAGGAGACGCATGAGGACATGCTCGCCCTCGCCGGCGTCGAGGCCGATACGGGGCTCTCCGACACCGTCGTCGAGACAGTGCGCTCGCGCTTTTCATGGCTCGCGGTCAATTTGGCGACGGCGATCCTCGCTTCGCTTGTCATTTCCCTTTTCGACAAGCAGATCGGCCAGTTCGTCGCGCTCGCCGTCTTGATGCCGATCGTCGCATCGATGGGCGGCAATGCGGGAACGCAGACCCTGACCGTCGCCGTGCGCTCCCTTGCAACGAAAGAGCTCACCACGATGAACGCGGCCCGCATCGTCTGGCGCGAAACGATCGTCGGCGGGCTTAACGGATTTCTTTTTGCGATCATCATGGGCGCGCTGGCGGGCGCCTGGTATTATGCGACGGCGCGCGACCTGGAGGATGCTGTCGACCTCGGCGTCGTCGTCGGCGCGGCGATGATGATCAATCTCGTCGCGGCGGGCCTGGCGGGAATTTTAATCCCCCTCGGCCTCCAGCGCGCCGGCGCCGACCCGGCGGTCTCATCGGCGGTGTTCGTGACGACGGTGACGGATGTCGTCGGGTTCTTCGTATTTCTGGGGCTCGCGGCGGTGGTGTTGCTGTGAATTGTGAACGGGAATGAGGATCGACATGGCCGAGGCTTTTATTTGTGACGCAGTCAGAACGCCGATCGGGCGCTATGCGGGTGCGCTTTCTTCCGTGCGCACGGACGATCTCGCGGCGATCCCGCTAAAGGCGTTGAAGGACCGCAACGCCCGGGTCGACTGGGACGCCGTCGACGATGTCATTCTCGGCTGCGCCAATCAGGCGGGCGAGGACAATCGCAATGTCGCGCGCATGGCGGCGCTTCTTTCGGGGCTCGGCGAGAAGGTCCCCGGCGCGACGATCAACCGTCTTTGCGGGTCGGGGCTCGATGCTGTCTTGATGGCCGCGCGCGCGATCAAGACCGGCGAGGCCGATCTCATCCTCGCCGGCGGCGTTGAGTCGATGTCGCGCGCGCCTTTCGTCATGGGCAAGGCTGAGGCCGCCTTTTCGCGCGCGGCGGAGGTTTTCGACACGACCATCGGCTGGCGCTTCGTAAACCCCGTGCTCAAAGCTCAGTATGGGATCGATTCCATGCCGGAGACGGCGGAGAATGTGGCGGCGGACTTCGCCGTCTCGCGCGCCGATCAGGACGCCTTTGCGCTGCGCTCGCAGAATCGCGCGGCCGCGTCGCAGCAAAGCGGCCGGCTGGCGGCGGAGATCGTCCCAGTGGCCATTCCCCAGAGGAAAGGCGATCCCGTCACCGTCGAAAAGGATGAGCATCCCCGCGCAACGACTATGGAAGCGCTTGCCGCCTTGAAGCCTTTCGTCAAGAAGGATGGCGTCATCACCGCAGGCAATGCGTCGGGCGTGAATGACGGCGCGGCGGCGATCATTATCGCTTCCGAGAGGGCCGTGGAAAAGTATGGGCTGACGCCGCGCGCGCGTGTTGTCGCCGGCGCCGTCGTCGGCGTTTCGCCGCGCATCATGGGCGTCGGTCCGGCGCCAGCGTCGAAAAAGGCGCTGACGAAAGCGGGGCTGGCGATATCAAAAATGGATGTCGTCGAGCTGAATGAGGCGTTCGCCTCGCAGGCCCTAGCAAGCTTGCGCGACCTTGGTCTTGCCGATGACGCCGAGCATGTGAATCCGAACGGCGGCGCGATCGCGCTTGGCCATCCGCTCGGCATGTCCGGCGCGCGGCTCGTGCTGACCGCGACCGAGGAGCTTCATCGGCGCGCCGGGCGTTATGCGCTTTGCGCCATGTGCATCGGCGTCGGGCAGGGGATTGCGGGCGTGCTGGAGAAGATGTGACCCCTAGAATTAAACCGCTCTAGCGGCGTTGAGTTCGACCGATGCGGGGGCGCATGGATGTGAGCCCTCAGATTTTCGCCTGGGCCAGGAAGCGCGCTCACCGGCCAAAGGGACCGGGGCGAGCGGTCAGCCTCCTCGTCAGGGTTGGCGCGAACGCCCGCAGGCGGCGGGGTCAATCTTCTTTACCAAGACTTAAACAGTCGCGCGCCATACTCTCGTATAAATTGTGTATACGTGTCGTAACAGAACGTAGGTTGAGCTCGCGGAGCAGGATGATGTTTCAATACGCGCAGCCGGACGCGGCCAGCATCCTCGTGATCGATGACGAGCCGCAGATCGTCGCCGCGGTCTCGGATCTCCTTGAGGACCATTTCCGAGTCGTGCCCGAAACGTCGGCGGAAGCCGCGCTCGCGATTTTGAAACAGGACCCAAGCATCACGACCATCTTGTGCGATCAGCGGATGCCGCGCATGACCGGTGACCGATTCTTCACCGAAGCGAAGAATATTTCGATTGCGACGCGCGTGATGATCACCGGTTATGCCGATCTCCAAGTGGTGGTGCGCGCCGTCAATGAGGGCCGGATCTTCGCCTATGTCACCAAACCGTGGGACGCGGACAATCTGATCACGACTGTCAGAAAAGCCTCGGAGTATTTCAGCATCAATCGCGCCTTGTGGCGCGAGCGTTCGCTTCTCTCCGATCTGATGCGCAGCACGTCCGACGGCGTTTTCTTCAAGGATCGCGAGGGCCGCTTTCTTCGTCTGAATGAAACAGAGGCCCGCTTTCTCGGTCTCTCTAATATTCACGAAGCCGTCGGCAAGACGGTCCACGACCTTTTGCCGCCCGCGCTCGCAGAAGAGATTGACGCGGCGGAGCGCGACTTGGTCGCCACCGGCAAGCCCGTCTTCGATCATGTGCGGCAAATCGTACTCAAGGGCGACAAGAAGATTTATTCGGTAAATATGACCGCCGTTCGCGATCCCGGCGACGGCATCGCCGGCATTGTCGGCATCAGTCGCGACGTCACTGAGGAGAAGAACGCGCAGACGATGAAGGACGCGTTCGTCTCCACGGTGAGCCACGAACTGAGAACGCCGCTGACCTCGATCCTCGGGTCGCTGGCGCTGCTTCGCGGCGGCGTCGCCGGCGAGCTTCCCGGGCGCGTCGGCGAGTTTATCGAGATCAGCTGTCAAAACTGTTCGCGGTTGTTGCGGCTTGTCGGCGACATTCTCGATATTGAGAAGCTCGAAAAGGGCGAATTGCGCATCGCGCCGGCGCCGATCGAGCTGGGTGAGATTCTCCGCGAGGGCGCCGCCGCCAACCGGGATTATGGCCAGGCGGACAACGTCGTCATTGAACTTGCCGAGCCTGTCCCCGCGGTTCTTGTCAATGCGGACCGCGATCGGCTCTTGCAGGTGCTGGCGAATTTGTTGTCGAACGCGGTTAAATTCTCGCCGCCGGGAGCGAGGGTGCGTTTGCGCGCCAAGCTCGTCGGTGATCATGTGCGCGTGTCGATCATCGACCGCGGCGCCGGCGTGCAGCCGGAATTTCGTCATCGGCTGTTCGAACGCTTCTCGCGCGCGGATTGTTCCGACACGCGCAAGACCGGCGGCGCCGGACTTGGCCTCGCCATCAGCCGATCGATCATTGACTTGCATGGCGGGCGGTTGGGCTACAGAACGCATGTCAATTTCGGCAGCGCATTCTA
>JBFXBB010000041.1:0-12994 GCA_050183685.1 Amphiplicatus sp. | reverse complement strand
GACGCACTTTTATGGTCGGCTGGATGTCGAGATTGCGCTGGACGATTTTTTGGCCGGCCTGGTTCGCCGAGGATTGCGCGCTCTCGCGCAAGGCCTCGACGATGTCGCTCTCAGTTGAGCCGAAGGAAAGCTCCGTCCCGACGCCGAGCAAGGTCGACAGCACGACGCCTTTCAAAATCCGGAACGTATGGAAGTCGACCTGGTCCGCGAGCCCTGAATAACCGGCGACATCGCTTGCCGGCATGTTGTCGATGAGGATCGACGCGCCGTCGGGATAAATGATCCGCGACCACACGAGCAAAGCGCGGCTCTGGCCGAACGCGATGACGCTGTCATAGCGGCCGATGAGTCGCGCGCCTTGCGGAATGAGCACATACTGCCCGGTGACGCTGTCATGAACATTCTGCGTCACCTGCGCGATCACGGTTCCCGGCAAATCGGAATTGATCCCGGTAATAAGGCTCGCCGGGATGATGGTCCCCGCCATCACTTCAAAAGGCGTAATCCGGTCTTCGATCCGGTGCGGGTTGTCGGTCAACGACTCGGATCGCTCGCCCAGGAAATCGAGCTTGCGGATCTGCCGTCCCGGATCGTTTTCACGCTCGGCGCCGAATAGGATTGGCGCTTGCGCCGCGCCTGGGAATTCGAACGGAGATGCCGGGACGTAATCTGATGAGCGAGCGGGATTCCTGTCGACGTTGTTCCGCGAGGCGAGCTGGAAGAAAACGCCCGCCTCGCGCGCCGCCTGTTTCACCTGTGCCTCTTTCAGCGCCGCCTGGCGCTCGGCGTCGGCTTCCGGCGAATTGCGAAACGGCGTCGGTGACAAGGCCGCATAATCAGGCCGTTCGAGAAAGCCTTCATCGCCCGATGCGGCGAGAGATTGTTCGGCATGGAGGAGCGCCGCGCCGAGATCGCCGGGCAAGGGCTTGCCCAATTGCGGTTTCACTTCGGCATAGGATTTGGGGAGCGCGTCCAAGCCTTCAGCCTTCGGCTTGGTCTCAACATTGTAGAGTTCTTTCGGCGCTCCCTCGTCAAACGCGCGCGGCGGCTTCAGGGCGACGCTCGCCGCCGCGAAAATGAGGAGGCCCGCGCCGCCGGCGGCGATCATCAGCGCATTCCGGTTGAGCCGCGTCACCGGGCGCGGCGCGGCGCGCAGGGGCAGCGCATCGGGCTCGCTTTTGCGATCGTCGCCGTCAAGCGAATCTCTCTCGCGCGCGACCGTCATCTCACGAGCGTCCTTTGAGGTCGGTGCGAAGGATGCGCACGATGGACTGGCGTTTCTCGCCAAGGCGCAGCTCCGCCGCCGAAAACAGCCGGTCGACGACATAATAATTCCCGCGCATGCGGTAATTGACGAGTTCGGGCTTGCCGTCGCGCGACAGGACGAAGAGCGGCGGCGCTTCGCCTTGCGCAATCGTCTCCGGGAACTGGATGAAGACCTGTTCGCCGTCATCGAAAGCGCGAACGGGGCGCCAGTGCGGACGATCGCCTTCGATCTCATAACGGAATTTCAGCTTGTCCGGATTGATTGACGGCGCGACGATCGTCGCCGACGCATCATTCGCCCTTTCCGCCTCATTGCGGCGCTTCGCCAGCTGGTCCTGGGGATAGGTCCAGGAGATCGCCGCCATATAGGTCTCGCGGAAAGAGCGCATTTCGAGGTGATAGGCGCGCCTGTCCGTGGCGATGACAAGATTGGTTGAGAGGTTTGGGGCGATCGGCTTGACGAGGATGTGCACGCGCTCACCAGACGCAGCGCCGCTCGCCGTGTCGCCGATGACCCAGCGCACCGTGTCGCCCGCCGAGACCGAATTCAGGCGCTCTCCCGGTTCAAGCGCGATGTCGGTCACCTGTTCGGGCGCCGCGTAAAGCCGGTAGAGAGCGCCGTCCATGAAGGGATAAACCTGCACGGCGTTCACGAAGCGGTTGAGATCGGGCTCGATCTTGGCGCGATCGTTCGCCGTGTCGATCTGTTCGAATGGCTTTAGTTCGGGGGCTGGCGCGTCGCGCTCTTCGACAGGCTTCAGTTGACCGGGCAAGGGCCAAGGCTTCGCCGTTTCGACGATTTCGCGCATTGGCTTGCCGTCATCGAAGCTGACGATCTTCGCAGGACGCATGGGCGCCGCATCGAGCGCGATGTCGGGATAAGCCGTCTCGCAGCCGATCAGCGCGAGCGAGGAAACAAGAAACAATGAGCGCGTCATGAGGGATCTCCTGCGCTGAGGTCTTTCGACCAGTTGAGGCCGTGGACATAAAGGCCGAGCGGGTTTTTCGAGAGCGCCTCCGCGGTGCGCGGCGGCGACAAGACGATCGTCAAATGCGCGGTGAAGCGTTCGAGTTTCTCGAACTGGCCGCCGGAATAGGTTTTTTCCGACCAGCGGATTTCGAAACTGTCGTCTGACGCGCGAACGACGCTCGTCACCTCGACATTGACGCTGCGCCGGCCGACCTCCGCGAAGGGATCATGATCGCGCGCATAATCATTCAAGGCCATCGCGCCGCGATCGGTCGCGTAGTCATAGGCCTTGAGCCAATTGGCGCGGACGATGACGGGATCGATCGACACAGACCTCACATCGCGAATGAAATTCGCGAGCGCATAGGCGATGACCGCATCGGAGGGTTTGTAGCTTTCGCTTGCCGGGCCGATATTCCGGACCGCGCCCTCGCCGTCGATCTCGACGATATAGGGCGTGACTATGGACCGGTTTGATTGCCAGATGAGCCCGCCGGCCGAGATCGCGGCGATCAGCATTGAGCCAAACGCAGCGTACCGCCAGTTCGCGGCCTGGACGCGCGCCGAGCCGATGCGCTCGTCCCACATCTGCTGCGCCTTCATGTAAGGCGTCTCGGGTAGCGGCGTTTCGCCGTAATGGGTTGAACCGCGTCTGAACATCATTCGTCATCCTGCGTGAGGCGGGGCGCATCGCCGGCGCCGCCGCGATCGCCGGAAGCGATCACATGGGTTGCGGTCATCCCCGCATCGCGCACGCCCTGTTCGCGACGCAGGCGCTGCGCCCAGTCAGGCGCCGCATTCATCGCGCTTGCTGAATTCAACGCCGATGATCCGCCGAGCTTGCCGCCGGTCGCGGTGAAGGCCGCGCGCGAGCCGGACGCAAAAGCTTCGCTCGGACTTCCGAACGCGCGCGAGACCGAGTCGCGCATGCCTTGCATGACGGAGGCGGCGCCGGCATGCGCGACGCCTGCAGCACCCGCCGCCGCGCCGCGCATGCCAGTTTGTCCCGACGCCGCTTTGCCGAGCGTCCACGCCGCATTGGCGCCGCCGGCCATGGAAGCGCCGGCCCTGACGGCGGACTGCCCGGCGGAAGCCGCCGCTCTTGCGCCGCCGGCGACCAAAGCTCCGGCGCCAAGAACCGCTGCGCCCGCGCCGGCTGTTGTGGCGACCGCGGCGCCGGCGCCCAGTTGCGGCGCGCCGGAAACGAGGCCCGTGGCGATGCCCGGCCCGAAGATGCCGAGCGCCAGTAGCGCGAGGGAGGCGAGAATGGTCGCCGCCGCATCCTCAAGCGTGATCGCGCCCGGCGTAAAGCTCGCGGTGACGGAGGAAAATATGGTCGAGCCGATGCCGACGATGATCGCGAGCACCATGAGCTTGACGCCCGACGCCATGACATTGCCGAGGACGCGCTCGGCGAGGAAGGACGTCTTGTTCCACAAGGCGAAGGGAACGAGCACGAAGCCGGCGAGCGTCGTCAGCTTGAACTCGATGATGGTGACGAAGAGCTGGATCGCGAGGATGAAGAAAGCGAAGAGGACGATCAGCCACGCGAGCAGGATGATCGCGATGGTCACAAAGTTAGAGAAGAAGCTCGGGAAGCCCAAGAGCGCATTCGCCTCGCCGAGGAGCGGATACGCCGCCTGGTAACCGGTATCGGCGACAAAGCCGGGCTGCATCAATTGCGCGGCGGTGATCGGCGCGCCGGTCGCAACGAGCCCTAATCCGGCAAAACTTGCGAAGATGATATCCGCAAGCAGCCGGAAATTGTTGATGATGAAGGCGAAGGCCCCGACATAGAGGACCTTCTTGATGAAGGCGCCGAGCACATTGTCGACGCCGTTCATCGACCAGAAGAGACCGGCGAGGACGATGTCGATGCCAATGAGGATCGCGGTCAGGAACCCGACATCGCCCTGCAACAGGCCGAAGCCGGAATCGATGTAATTGACGAAGGTCGTCGTGAACTGGTCGATGACGTTGAGATTGTTCATGAGTTTTTCTCGCTCGCGCCGGTTCGGCCTTCGGCCTCAAGGCGCCACGAAGAGCGGCCTGACCGGCCTGTGCGCTTTTGCGCTTGCCTCGCTGCGCTCGGTTCGCTGCACATTCTCATGGGTACATGATCCCGTCGCCGATGAAGCGGGCGTTGGCGATGCGGGCGCGTTCTTCGGTCTGCAGCTGCCGCGCGCGATCAAGCGCGTCGGCGCGCGAGGCGACCGCAAAGAGCTCGGCCGCCTGCATCGCCTGTTTCACCTGCATGGCGAGAAGCTGGTTGCCCGCCTGTTCAACCTGGAGATTGCCGACAGCGGTCTCGCTCTTTGCGACAATCGCATCGAGGTCGGTCAGGTCAGCGGAAATAGTCTCGGCGATCTTCGCCTGCATGATCATGGCGTCGTGGAAGGCGCGCGAGGCTTCTTCCCAGTGGCGCCGCGCGTCCGACGCCATCGCGGCGTTGGAAACGGACGAATAATCTTCCGGGAAGAGCGCCCTGAAGGACGCGTCGATCGAGGCGACGTTGTAAGCGAGACCGTTCGCCGTCTTGATCAGCGTTTCGATCTGGAGCAGGCGCTGGTTTAACTGGACCCGCGCCGAATAGGGCAAGTTCGTCAGCTCCTTTGCTTCATTGAGGAGCATCTGCGCTTCATTGGTCAGCTGCTTCACCTGGTTGTTGATCATGGTGAGCGTGCGCGTCGCGGTGAGGAGGTTCTGCGCGTAATTGGTCGGGTCGTAGACAATGCCGCCGAAGAATTGCGCATGGGCGGATCCGGCCAGTCCGAACCCAAGCGCCAGACTGAATATTGTGGCGAGAAGGCGGGATTTCATTCGGCGGCGCATGGCAGGCTCCTTTCATTGATGTGAGTTTCGGCGATGAGATTGGCGGCCCAGGCAAGGCCTTTGGCGCGCAGGAATTCGGCGGCGAACTCGCCGTCATTCTCCGCCACGATCCTGTCGATGAGTTTCTGGGTGTCGGGGTCCGACGCGCCGCAAAGAGCGAGCGCGACGGGACCAAGGCCAAGTTCAAAGAGGCGATTGCCGATCGGGGACTGGTAATAATAGTGACGCTTCGGCGTCGCGGTCGCGATGATATCGACCTGGCGTTCATTCAGTCCGAAGGCTTCATAGGCGGAGCGAATCCCCGCCTCTCTCGCCCGCGGATTGGCGAGGAAGATCCGCGACGGGCAGCTTTCGATGATCGCCGGCGCGATCTTCGACGCTTCGATGTCGCTCAGGGACTGCGTCGCAAAGACGACCGAGACATTCTTCTTCCTCAGCGTCTTCAGCCAGTCGCGCAGGCGCTCGGCGAAGAGCGGATGATCAAGGAACACCCAGGCTTCGTCGATCAATAGAAGCGTCGGCCGGCCGTCGAAGCGCGCATCTAGCCGATCAAAGAGGTAAGAAAGCGCCGGCGCGACCGCCGACGGCCGCCGCATCAGCGTCTCCATCTCGAAGCCGACGATATCGGTAAGCTCGAGCGCCTCCTCTTCGGCGTCGAAAAGTCCGCCATGGGCGCCGTCAATGGTGAAGGGTTTCAGGGCGTCGCGAAGATCGGCCCGCTGCAGGAGGAGCGTGAGGCCGGTGAGCGTCCGCTCTTTAGGCGGCGCCTCGCTCAAATTGCCGAGCGCCGACCAGACGGCGTCGCGGATCGCGGGATCGAGCGCGACGCCCTCTTGCGCCAAAATTCCGAGAAGCCAGTGCTGCGCCCGCGCTTTGCCGGAATCGCTGTCGATGTCGCGCAAGGGCTGGAAGGCGAGCGCGTCGTCGCTCCCCAAATCATGGAAGGCGCCGCCGAGCGCAAGCACGGCCGCACGCATCGAGCGTCCCTTGTCGAAGGCGAAGATTTGCGAGTTCCCGTAACGCCGGAACTGCAGCGCCATCAAAGTGAGCAGCACGGATTTGCCTGAGCCCGTAGGCCCGACGATCATCTGATGGCCGACATCGCCGACATGGGTCGACAGGCGGAAGGGCGTCGTCTCATGGGTCGTCGCCTGTATGAGCGGCGGCGCGTTCAAATGATGATTCCACGCCTCCCCCGCCCAGACGGCCGACAAGGGCGCGAGATGCGCAAGGTTCAGCGTGTGGACAAGCGGCTGCCTGATATTCGCGTAAAGATGACCGGGGAGACTCCCGAGCCAGGCGTCGACCGCATTGACGCTTTCGCGGATCGCGACGAAGCCGCGGCCATTGAGGACGCGTTCGATTTCCTTCGCCCCGGCGTCGGCATTTGATGCGTCATTGTCTGAGACGACGATGCTGCAGGTGAAATACCCATACGCGACATCATCGGCACCGAGCTCCTGCAGCGCGGCGTCGGCGTCCGCCGCCTTGTTGTCGGCGTCGGCGTCGAGAAGAACGCTTTCCTCATTGAACAGCGTCTCCTTGACGATCGCGGCGATCGACTTCCGCTTGGCGAACCACTGCCGGCGATATTTCGTGATCTCCCTGGTGGCAGCGGCTTTGTCGAGCGCGATGAAACGCGTCGTCCAGCGATAGGAAAACCCCAGGCGATTGAGCGCGTCGAGAAAACCGGGCTCCGAGGCCGGAGGAAAACCGAGGACGGAGACGACACGAAGGTGTTCATCGCCGAGCATCGGCTCGAGCCCGCCGGTCAGTCCGGAATCGGCGAGAAGCGCGTCGAGAAAGACCGGCGTTTCGGGCGCCGCGACCGGATGGCGCTTCGTCGAGATGCATCCATGCAGATAGGAAAGCGTCTCGGAATCATCGAGCCGCGCGCATTCAGGCAGGAGCCCAGCGAGAAGATCGATGGCGCGGTCGCTCTCGCGGATGAAGAGATCAAGGTGATCGCGCGCGGAGAAGGCTTTCCCGCCGCCGTCGCGGGTCAGGAACATCGCCTCGCTTTTTGTCGCCTGGTCGCCCGGCGGCAGGAAGGCGAAGGTTAAATAATAGGCGCTTTCAAAATGCGCGGCGCCAGTCTCGAAACTCGCGCGCCGTTCCTCATCGACGAGAAAGGCGATCGGGTCCGCAAAGGTCGACGCCGGGTAATCATTCGAAGGAATTCGCGCAGCCTCAAAAAAGAGCGCCCAGCCTGAACCAAAACGTTTCAGCGCGTTGTTTACGCGGGCGGTAAAGGAAAGGAGTTCGCTCTCGCTCGCGCTTTCGAGGTCCGGCCCGCGGTAACGGATCGTGCGCTGGAAGCTCCCGTCCTTGTTGAGGACGATCCCCGGCGCGACGATCATCGCCCAGGGAAGGTAATCGGCGAGGCGTTTCGGCCGCGCCTGGTATTCCTTGAGATTCAGCATGAGAGGTACGCCTTGTGCTTCAGGTGCCGCATGCCGACCTCGAGGAATCTCGGGTCCTTCTTCGCGGCGTAGACCGCCGTCGCCTGCCCGATGATCCAGAGAAGAAGCCCCGCGACCCACATCTGGAGCCCGAGGCCGACCGCCGCGGCGATGGTGCCGTTCAATATCGCGACGCCTCTTGGCGCGCCGGCCATCATCATGGGCTCGGTGAGGCTTCGATGAACGGGTACAGAATATCCTTCCAGCATCGTTTGGGCCTTTCAGATCAGCGCGCCGCCGCCGAAGGAGAAGAAGGCGAGAAAGAAGCTCGTCGCCGCGAAGGCGATCGAAAGTCCGAAGACGATCTGGATCAAACGACGGAAACCGCCCGACGTGTCGCCGAAGGCGAGCGACAATCCCGTGATGATAATGATGATAACGGCGACGATGCGCGCGACCGGTCCTTCGATCGAGGCGAGGATTGACGCCAGCGGCGCCTCCCAGGGCATGCCGGACCCGGCGGCATGCGCCTGCGCGGTGAGCGCAAGGCTTGCGGCGCCAAGTGCAAAAGCGAAACGCGACAAATTCTTTTTCGACTTCATGGACGAGCTCCTTCGCTGACGATTGAGAATTGCTGGGGATCGGCCGGCGCGAGCGCGTAACCATGGAGGGGGTCATGGCCTGCGACGCGGAGGATGTGCTCGACGCGTCGTTCGCTCCCGCGCCGGCCGATATGGATGATCAAATTGACCGCCTCGCCGATAAGGGCGCGCGGGATTTCGTGGGCGCGCTCGGCGGTCAGCTGTTCGAGCCGCGAGAGAGCGGCTTCGGCGGAATTCGCATGAACGGTCGCAATGCCGCCTGGATGGCCGGTGTTCCACGCTTTCAATAGATCAAGCGCTTCGCCGCCCCGCACCTCGCCGATGATGATGCGGTCGGGACGAAGGCGCATGGTCGAGCGGACGAGCGTCTCGAGCGAAACGCTGGGCGCCGTTCGCATACTGACGACATCGTCGGCGTCGCAATGAAGCTCGCGCGTGTCTTCAAGAATGACGATGCGTTCGCCCTGCCTGCCGATCTCGCTGAGCAGGGAATTCGCGAGCGTCGTCTTGCCGCTAGACGTGCCGCCGGAGATCAGGATGTTCTCGCGGCGCGTGATCGCGGCCTGAAGGATCAGCGCCTGACCGCGCGTCATCGCGGATGTTTCGACCCAGTCGACAAGGCTCATCGCGCGCCTTGCCGGCTTCCTGATCGAAAAGGCGGGCGCGACGGAGACCGGCGGCAACACGCCCTCAAAGCGCTCGCCGCTTCCCGGGAGTTCGGCCGAGACGATCGGGTGGTCGCGGTCGCAGATCTCGCCGATATGGCTGGCGACAAGGCGAATGATGCGTTCAACGTCGCCTGCCTGCATTTGATGCTGCTGGCGCTCGCGGCCGACACCCAATCGCTCGATGAAGAGCGCGCCGTCAGGATTGGCCATGATTTCGGAAACGCTTTCGTCCTCCAGCGCCGCGCCAATGACAGGCCCGAAGGCCGTCTTCAGCATGGCGGCGCGGCGGAGCGCGGCGCCTTTGTCCGACGCACCGCCGCTCATGATGCGACCTCGAGCTTCGGGCGGTCGCCGGCGCGGACGAGATCGATGCGGGCGAGGACTTCCTCGGTATAGCTTTCCTTGCCGAGAAGCCGTTCGCTCACCTGGCCGATGAAACGATCGAAGCGCTTGCGGCCCGTCGCTTCGGCGGCGTCGCGCGATGATTCAGGGAGCGGCGGTGTAATGCAGAGATAATAGAGGATGAACAGCGCGAGCGTCTCGGTCTGCGCGGTCGTCTCATCGGCGATGCGTTCGGCGGCGCGGGCGAGCTTCGATACCCGCTCACCAAGAAGCGCGAGCTCCGAATGTTTCGCCTTGTCATCTAGCATTGCGGTAATCGCCGCCTCGACAACGCCGCTCTTGCTGGCGCCGCGATCCTCGACGGCGCGCGCGAGGAGAAGCTCCGCTTCGGGGCTAAGATAAATCGTGATGCGGCGTTTGACGGTGCTCATGAGCGGGCCCCGTTCAACATGCCATTGCCGCGATCGAGCCCGGCGCGACGCGCGCGCTCGAGTTCAACGCGCCGGAGCCTTTCAGCTTCTGCGACGGTGTTGGTCTCGTCGATGGCTTCAGGTTCGGCGTCGGCGGTGACGCCGCGCGGCTGAGGCTTCGGATCAAGTTCCGGCGCCTGCCGCAGGCCGCTTTCGTTGTCGGCCGTCGGCGCTTTCGCCTCATCCTCATCTTCAATCGCGAGCAGCGGCTCGAATTTGGCGGAAACTCCGGTCCAGTCATTGGCGCGCGGCGCTGGCGCGTCGGGATGGCGACCTCCCCTCGCGTCAATCATCACCGGCGCCAGCCGCCGCGCCGTGAAATTCCGGTCCCTGTAATATTGAAGCTTCTTCGCCCGGATCGGCGGCGATCCCGCGACCATGACGATCGCCTCGTCAGCCGGGAGCTGCATCGCCTCGCCGGGCGTCAACAGGGGCCGCGCCGTCTCTTGGCGCGAGACCATGACGTGGGCGAGCCAGGGCGCGAGGCGATGGCCGGCATAATTGCGCTGCGCGCGCAATTCGGTCGCGGTGCCGAGCGCGTCGGATATCCGTTTCGCCGTCCTCTCGTCATTCGCCGCGAAGGCGACGCGGACATGGCAATTATCGAGAATCGAATTGTTGGGGCCGTAAGCCTTTTCGATCTGGTTCAAGGACTGGGCGATGAGATACACCCGCACCCCGTAGCCGGCCATGAAGGCCAATGCCGACTCGAAGAAATCAAGCCGCCCGAGCGCGGGGAATTCGTCGAGCATCATGAGAAGCTTGTGGCGCTTCGCCGTTGCGGCGCTTTCGAGCTCCTCGGTCAGCCGCCGGCCGACCTGGTTGAGCACAAGGCGAATGAGCGGCTTCGTCCGCGAGATGTCCGACGGCGGCACCACGAGATAGAGCGAGACCGGATGCTCGGCTTCAATCAGATCGGCGATGCGCCAGTCGCAGTCACTCGTCACCGCCGCGATAGTCGGATCACGATAGAGGCTTAAGAAACTCATCGCGGTCGACAGGACGCCCGAGCGTTCATTCTCCGACTTGTTCAAGAGCTCGCGCGCGACCTGCGCCACCACGGGATGGACTTTCGGCGCGCGCTTCGTCCCCAAATGATTAGTCGCCTTCATCAGGCCGAGCGTCTTTTCGAAGGTCCGGCTCGGGTCCGACAGGAACGAGGCGACGCGCGCGAGGGTCTTTTCCTCCTCGGCGTAAAGGACATGAAGGATGACGCCGACGAGGAGCGCGTGGCCGGTCTTCTCCCAGTGCGAGCGCCTTTCAAGCGAGCCTTCGGGATCGACGAGGATGTCGGCGATGTTCTGGACGTCGCGAACCTCGCCCGCGCCCTTCCGCACTTCGAGCAGCGGATTGTAACGCGCCGATCCCGCATCAGTCGGATCGAACTTGAGGCAATGCGAGAATTTCGAGCGCCAGCCGGAAGTCAGCGTCCAGTTCTCGCCCTTGATGTCGTGTATGACGGCGCTGCCGGTCCAGGAAAGAAGCGTCGGCACGACAAGCCCGACGCCCTTGCCCGAGCGCGTCGGCGCGAAGGCCATCACATGTTCGGGTCCGTTGTGGCGGAGGTAGTTCCCGCGCCAACGCCCCAGGAAGACGCCGTCAGGTTCGAAAAGATTGGCGCGTTCGATATCACGCCGCCGCGCCCAGCGCGCCGAGCCGTAAGTCGTGACATTCCGTTGCTGCCGCGCGCGCCAGAGCGATCCTGCGACCGCCGCGACCGCGCCGAGCATGCCGCCCGCGGCTGCGATCGCGCCGCCCTGCATGAAAATATCCGGCGCGTATGCTTCGTAAGCGTACCACCATTCAAAGAGCCGCCACGGATAATAGAGAGGCGTATCGCCGACTTCAGACCACGAACTCCCGAGCGCCGGATCGAAGCCGAAGGAAGCGGCGACATATTGCGTCGCCAATTGCATCGCGGCTGCGATGATCAGTACCACAATCAACGCCTGGCCGATGAGTATCCTGGTCGGGGTCATGATAGACTCTGGTCTCGCGAAAATTCGCTTCTTCCAGGGTCGATGATCGGATCACCGGCGACGCGAAGTCACTGGCGGAAATTTGGGGTTATTTGGGGTGATTTGGGGCGGAAGTGGTTTGGTGTGAGAAATCGTAAAACGCGGTTTCTAGGTGGCGCTAGTTGCAGAGCGGATGGTCGGATGGAATTTGGTCAACCCAGGCGGGTTCAGATCCGCTCCGCAAACGCAATGCGGACATCGTTTCTTAGGAAGGCATATACCCATATATCCGAATCTCAGACGCTCGACCGTAGCGGCGAGGTCGCGCCCAAAATCGGACGATCAAATCGAGAGTCTGTTCGGATGAAACGCGCCGGAGGCAGTCACTTGCTTTCCGTCTACGAACCTACCGCCGAAAATCGCTAAGTCGTTCCGGGCAACGACGTCGTCTATGTGCTGACGACCCAGAATATCGGCACGAGATGACGAACGCCGACTCCTCGTTAATCACGGATGCAATCTCTTTGCCGCACCCTCCAGACCGAACCTGCGATCAAGACCGCGGCGCACACCATGCCGTCAGACTCCGCGATGCCGCCCACTTGCAGGACGATGTCCGGCGCATAGGCTTGAAAAGCGTACCAACTCCAAAGAAGCGCCAAGGATAGTAAAGCGAATCGCCGGCGAGCGAAAAGCAGGGCGCGCCGTGCGCCGGAACATGATCAAAGGCGTCGGAGATATATTTGGTGGCGAGCTAGGCCCCGGCGACAATGACGGCGAAGACGACTAGAGTTTGTCCGATGAGGATTTGTCGGCGTCATGGACCGATCCCATTGGAGCGCCGTCGCTCCAAGCTGATCGATCATCAGCGCAAAGACGGCGCCTCGTCAACGGTCGATAGTTGACGCTATTTGCGCGCCCCCGCGCCTGCCTCAGCGCCAATGTCCGTTCATGGGCCGGCGCGCATCTCGACTGATCGTCCCTGAAGCAGCGAGCTTCCGACTGAACACGGATGGCGGGGAGCCGCGCCTGACCGACACTCCTTGCGGGCCTCTGATTCGCGACGCCGGGCGGGCGTTCCTTTACGAATTACCCGCCGCGGGCTCAATTCCGCCTGCTCCGTCAGAGAATCTGTTAAGCTCTGCTTTTGGGAGGATGATGGATGTCGAGTTATTGTGAGGATGTGCGCCAATATGATTTCCTCTCAGAGGCTTCACCGTCTTCCGCCCAGAGGTCCAGCAAGGCCCGCGCGATCAACATCCAGGGCCGCGAGGTCGAAACGACCCCGGTTTTCGAGGCCTATTGGCGATTTGCGGCGGAGCGGCAAAGAATATTTTTCAACAGACTCGCGCGCGCAAACACGCCGCGGCTCACCAGCGACCCGGTACTGGCGCGCTATAAATTCACCAACGCCTATCGCGCCTCGGATCGGGTGAGCCAGTTCCTTATTCGCCGCGTCATTTATCGGGAAGATTTGCCGCAAA
>JBFXBB010000040.1:0-13450 GCA_050183685.1 Amphiplicatus sp. | reverse complement strand
TCCGACCTGTCCTGCCGCACGGCCCATCCCGGCATGCAGACGATGCCGTGCGCCGGCTTCGAGGACGTGTTCGCCGCCGTCAAATCGGGTCGCGCCGCGCTCGGCATGATCCCGATCGAGAATTCGCTCGCCGGCCGCGTCGCCGATATCCATCATCTCCTGCCTGACGCCGGCCTGCATATCATCGCCGAGCATTTCCTGCCGATCCGCCACCAGCTGATCGCACGGCCCGGGACGAGCCTTGGCGATATCAAATTCGTGCGAAGCCACGCGATGGCGCTCGGCCAGTGCCGGCAGATCGTCGCCGCGCTCGGCGCGCGGCCCGAAATGTCGGGCGACACCGCTGGCGCCGCAAAAGAGCTCGCGGCGAGCGAGCGCAAGGACGTCGCCGTCCTCGCCTCGGCGCGCGCGGCCGAGATTTACGGCCTTAAGATCCTGAAGCCGAATGTCGAGGACGCCGGCCACAACACGACGCGCTTCCTCGTCATGGCGCGCGAGCCGGAAGACCCCGACCCCGACGACGGCGCGATCGTGACGAGCTTTGTCTTCCAGGTGAGAAATATTCCCGCCGCGCTCTACAAGGCGCTCGGCGGCTTTGCGACGAATGGCGTCAACATGACGAAACTCGAAAGCTACATGCTCGACGGCCTCTTCACCGCGACGATGTTCTACGCCGACATCGAGGGCCATCCCCAACAAGCCCCGGTGAGGCTGGCGCTTGAAGAGTTGAGCTTTTTCTCAACCTCTTTGAAAATTATCGGCGTCTACAAGGCGGCGCGGCCGCGCAGCAGCTAAACGGCGGGATCGTCGGCCCATTTCTCGATAAGCCGCCGCGCGATGGTGAAACGCGGCGGCAGGAGAATGTCATCCCCCTCGCCGCGGAGGAGCGCCTTTATCTTGGTCCGCGCAACCCAATGCGCCTCGATGATTTCCTTTGCATCAAGCGTGAGCGCCCGGTCGGCGGCGTCGGCGATGAAGCCCATCATCAGCGATGACGGAAAAGGCCAGGGCTGCGAAAACTGATAGCGCACATCGGTGAGCCTCACGCCCGCCTCCTCGCGGAGCTCGCGCGCCGCGCAGGCCTCCGGCGTTTCCGCCGCCTCGACATAGCCGGCGAGCGCGGAAAATCTTTTTCCCGGATAATGAGGGCTCCGCCCGAGAAGGCAGGCGCCGTCATGCGTTGCGAGCACGATCGCGACCGGGTCCGAGCGCGGGAAATGCTCCGCCTTGCACTCCGGACACTGACGTTTGGCGCCGGCCTCGCCGATTTCGGTCAACGCCCCGCAGACGGCGCAATGGCGATGCCTTGCATGCCATCCAAGAAGCCAGCGCGCATGGCCGATGATCGCAAGATCGCCTTCGTCGATTGCGCCCGCCGCCTCGCGGATCGGCGCATAGGCCCCGATCTCGGCGAAGGGCGCGGCCTCGGCCGAGGCCGCCGCCGAGGCGTCGACGGCGAAATGCGCGCGCCCGCCGCCGAGCCCGAGAAAGACGAGCGGCGCGTCGCCGAATTCGCGCCGCGCCGCGATCGACAGCATCGCCGCCCGGCCGTCGCGGACCAGCGGATCGCCGCGATAAAGCGCGACAAGGACGGTTTGCGGATCAGAAAGCCGCGCCGCGATGAAGTCCGGATTGATCCGCGCCTCGCAGGCGCGGTCGAGCGGCTCGGCCGCAAAATGACAGGGATGATCGGCCGGCATGCGGAAAAGCTTTACCCGCCCGCGCCTTGCATTTGAAGCGGCGAGCGCAGATATTCCGTTGCGGAAGGCTGGCGGACGGATCCCTCGCCAACCCGGTCAGGTCCGGAAGGAAGCAGCCGTAACGAGTTTCGATCCGGGTCGTTTCAGCCTTCCACCTTCCTTCGCGGGCGTTCGAAGGCTTTCACGGAATTTGAAAAGACGCGCGCGTCGCTCATAATGGCGCCGCGAGGCAAGGCATGACCGATCAGCTTTTCGACGACGCGCCGGCAAGACCGAACGAGGCCTATCAGGTCCTCGCGCGGAAATACCGTCCGCAAAGCTTCGACGATCTCATCGGCCATGCGGCGATGGTGCGGACGCTGCGCAACGCCTTCGCCTCGGGACGGATCGCGCACGCCTATGTGCTGACGGGCGTCAGGGGCGTCGGCAAGACGACGACGGCGCGCATTCTCGCGCGGGCCTTGAACTATGTCGGCCCCGACGGCGAGGACAAGGGCCCGCAGATCGACATGCCGGCCGCAGGCCTTCATTGCCGCGCCATCGCCGAGAGCCGTCATCCTGACGTTCTTGAGATGGACGCGGCCTCGCGCACCGGCGTCGGCGATGTCCGCGAGCTCATCGAGGGCGTGCGCTATGCGCCGATCGAGGCGCGCTACAAGGTCTATATCATCGACGAAGTGCACATGCTCTCGACGCAGGCCTTCAATGCGCTTCTGAAAACGCTCGAAGAACCGCCGGCGCATGTGAAATTCATTTTCGCGACGACGGAGATCAGAAAGCTTCCCGTCACGGTGCTGTCGCGCTGTCAGCGTTTCGACCTCGCCCGCATCGATCCTGACGTCCTGACGAACCATCTCGCGATGATCGCCGAGAAGGAAGGCGCAAAGATCGACCGCGGAGGGCTCGCGATGATCGCGCGCGCCGCGGAGGGCTCGGTTCGCGACGCGCTTTCGATTCTCGACCAGGCGATCGTGCAGAACGCCGCGACAGGCGGCGGCGCCCCGCCGGAGGCAATCTCGCCCGAGGCGATCCGCGACATGCTCGGCCTCGCGGACAGGACGCAGGTCTGGGACTTGCTGAACGCGGCGCTTTCGGGCGAGGCCAAGCGCGCGCTCGACCTCTTCGCCGCGCAATATGGGGCGGGCGCCGATCCCGCGACCATTCTTCGCGACATGCTCGAACTCGTCCATCTCCTGACGCGCGTCAAGGCGGCGGGCGATGAGGCGGCGAGCCACGGCGCGGCGGGCGAAGCCGACGCCGCGCGGGCCAGAGAGATGGCCGGCCGGCTTTCAATGAACGGGCTCACCCGCGCCTGGTCGCTTCTGATGAAAGGTCTCGCCGAAACGCGCGACGCGCCGGACGCCGAAGCGACGGGCGAGATGGCCTTGATCCGCCTCGCCTACGCCGCGGACCTGCCGACGCCCGACGAGGCGCTTCGTATGCTGAAGAATGAAAGCGCGACGCCCGCGCGCGCCTCTCCGCCGCGCGCGCCGTCTGCGGGCGGCGGCGGCGCGCAGGCGGCGGCGCGAGAAGCGCCGGTCGAGGCCGCGCCGGCGCCTGAGCCGCGCCGGCGGCCGCAAGGCCCCGCGCTTTCCGCCTTCGCCGATGTCGTCCGTCTCGCCGGCGAAAGGCGCGACGCGAAGCTTAAAGTCGAACTTGAGAGCTATGTGCATCTCGTCGCCTTCGCCGAAGGCCGCATCGACATGCGCCTCGAAGATCGCGCGCCGGCCGATCTTGCGGGCCGTCTGACGCAGCGCCTCAAGGAATGGACGGGCGCGCCCTGGATCGTCACTGTCTCGCGCGAGGAAGGCGCGCCGACGCTGCGCGACGCGCGCTACGCCGAGACCGTGTCCCATCCTTTCGTGAAACGCGCTTTCGAACTGTTTCCCGAGGCGGAGATCATCGCCATCCGCGACGCCGCGCCTCTCCGCGAACCGGCGCCGGAGGACGAAGGAGAGAACGAATGAAGGATTTCGGCGACATCATGAAACAGGCCGCAGGCCTGCAATCGAAAATGCAGGAGATTCAGGAGAAGATCGCCGCGCTCGAAGTCGAAGGCCAGGCCGGCGGCGGCATGGTGAAGATTGCTTTGAACGGAAAAGGCTATGCGAAGGCGGTCGCGATCGAGCGCGCGCTATTGAAGGAGAGCGAGGGCGAAGTCCTCGAAGATTTGATCGCCGCGGCGATCAATGACGCGAAAGCAAAGCTCGAAACGAGGACGGCGGAGGAAATGAAATCGCTGACCGCCGGCTTGCCCTTGCCGCCGGGCATGAAGCTGCCATTTTAGGAGATGTTGCGATTAACGCAAATCAGCTATCGTTCCTAACAAGCGATTTGAACCGAGATTGGAGATCATTGTGGGTTTCGACCGGCGCAAAATTGAAGAGGAAGTAGACCGTAATTGTGACGTCTTCGAAAAGATGCTTCCGATGCTGATGGAAACGGACGCCGGGCGCGTCGCTCTCATGCGCCATCAGAAGGTCGACAGCATTCATGAGGACTTGCTGTGCGCGCTTCGCGCCGGTCATAAGAAGTTTTCCGATGGCCTATTTTCGGTTCAGGAAATCACCGATGAGCCGCTCGATTTAGGAGTGTTGTCGCATGTTCTCGGTTTCCGGCCGTTATGACCGAAGACAAGTTGCCATCTCTGTCGTCGTGGTCGGCGACCTCGCGGCGAGCGTCGATGGAAGCGCGTCTATATTGATGGAGCCGTTGCGAGCGCTGGTTGATACGGGCGCCACGTCAAGCAGTATCACGCCGGAAGCGGTTCGACGTATCGGACTCAAGCGCGGAGGCCGTCGATTTGTCAACACCGCGGGCGGTATGCGAAGGGCGCCGTTCTATGTATTCCGCATCGGCCCGCTGCACGAAAACGGCGCGGGCGCGCCCTATGTGCTGGACGAACCGATCGCCGGCGGCGAATTCACGCTAGGCGGCTTCAACTATGATATATTATTGGGAATGGACGTTATTTCTCGGGGCGATCTGACAATTCGGCGCAACGGGACATATTGTTTCGCTTTCTAAACGCCGTTCCGTCATGCCCTCCCCCATCGGCCCCGAACTCCAACGCCTCATCGATCTCCTGGCGAAACTGCCGGGACTCGGGCCCCGCTCGGCCAAGCGCGCGGCGCTTTATCTTTTGAAAAAGCGCGAGCCCGTCATGCGCCCGCTCGCCTTCGCGCTCGCCGACGCGGCGGACAAGGTCAAGGCCTGCGGGATTTGCGGCAATTGGGATTCGGTCGACCCTTGCGCCGTCTGCGCCGACCCCGAACGCGACAAGGCTCTGCTTTGCGTCGTCGAGGATGTCGGCGCGCTCTGGGCCCTGGAGCGCGCGGGCGCCCATCGCGGGACCTATCATGTGCTCGGCGGGCTCCTGTCGCCGCTCGACGGCGTCGGGCCGGACGATCTCCATATCGGCGGACTTGTCGCGCGGGCGAAATCGGGCGCGCTCAAGGAAATCATCCTCGCCCTCGCCGCGACCGTCGACGGCCAGACGACGGCGCATTATCTTTCCGAGCATCTTGAAGGAACCGGCGTCGCGGTGACGCGGCTTTCCCAAGGCGTTCCCGTCGGCGGCGAACTCGACTATCTTGACGAGGGAACGCTCGCCGCCGCAATGAAGACAAGACGGCCATTATGATGCGCGGCGACGCCGAGAACGATGACGGCCTTCTTTCGGGCCTTTGGTATTACGCCGCGCCCGCGCGCGACTATCCGCCAGGCAGGATGTCGCGCCGCATCTTCTTCGGCGAGCCGATCGTGCTTGGCCGGACGAAATCGGGAGAGGCGTTTGCGCTGAAGGACGTCTGCGCGCACCGCGCGGCGCCTCTATCTGCGGGCCGCATCAAGGGCGAGGAGATCGAATGCCCCTATCACGGCTGGCGCTTTCGCGGCGACGGCGCCTGCGCCGCGATCCCGTCGCTCGCAAACACGGAAGAAATCGACATCTCGAAAATCCGTGTACGGCGCTATCATCTTCACGAGGCGAACGGGCTTCTTTGGATCTTTTGCGGCGAGGAGGCGCCGTCCGCGCCGCCCGATATCGGCTTGCCGGCGAGCTTTCGCCCGAAAGTCGTCGTGCGCCAGGAGGCGGCGGGACCTTATGACGAGGCGGTCGCCGGGCTCGTCGATCCGGCGCACACGCCCTTCGTCCATCGCCAATGGTGGTGGCGCGAGGGCGCCGGACTAATGACGAAGGAAAAACATTTCGAGCCGACGCCTTTGGGCTTTGTCATGCCGCCGCATCCGCCCTCGTCGAACGGACGCATCTACAAAATCCTCGGCGGCGCGCCGCTGACCTCGATCGAGTTCCGCCTGCCCGGCGTTCGGCTTGAAAAGATCCGTACAGGGAATAAAACGATCTTCGACATCGCCGTCGCAACGCCGATCGACGAAGGCAAATCCGAGATCACCCATATGATCTTCTGGGACATCGCCGCGTTCGATCCCTTGCAGCCCATCGTCGCGCGGATGATGAGGAGCTTCCTCGCCCAGGACATCGCCGTCCTTTCGGCGCAGAATGAAAATCTGAAACGCGAGAGCCATCGCCCGCTTTATGTCGGCGACGCCGACGAGCAGGCGAAATGGTATTTCCGCCTGAAGCGCGCCTGGGCGCGGCGCGCGGAGACCGGCGGCTTCGTCAATCCGATCGAACCGGCGAGGCTGCGCTACCGAACTTGAAAAGCGCCGGGCGCGCATGCGCGATGCGCCGCAGAACGATGGCCGCAAGAAGCGCGACGACAAGAAATCCGAAAGAAAGCCCGAGCGCCTTGGCGTCCCCCGGCAATGTCAGGGGCAGGAAAAAAAGCGCGGCGAGCCCGGCCCGCTCATATTTCAGCCAGCCCTCTCCGAGCCCGCGCCGCGCGACAATCGCGGCCGGCAGCGCGAGAATGACGAGCTCATAATGATAGGCGTAGGGCGCGGCGAAGAAGACGCCGGCGCAGAGCGCGGCGGCGCGAAGATCGGCGTCTTTCACGCGCCGCCAGACGAGCGCGACGAGGCTCGCTGCGACAAGCGCCATGACAATATGGCATAAGCCCGCCGCTTCCGCCGGCAGGCCGGCAAGGCGCGCCGCAGCGAAAGGCGTCGCCATTTTGTAAAGCGGCATTTGGGCCGCTGCGAGATTGTCCGAAACATCGCCGAGGCTTGCGAAAAACGCCGTCCACGTCTCAATTCCGAAAGCGCCAATGCTGGCGGCCGCCAAAAGGGCCGTCCCCGCCGCCGCGACGACGAAAGCGCGCCAGCACCCGCCCGCCAGATAAGCGACCGGAAGGAGAAGGCCGAGCTGCGGCTTGACCGTCAAGAGCGCCGCGGCGAGCCCCGCCGCGATCGGTCTTTTGTCCGGATAAAGCGCGGCGACGATAAGAAGCGCCGCCGTCAAAAACCCGTTCTGGCCGGTGATGACCGCCTGAAATGTCACAGGCGAGGCAAGAATGACAAAAAGAAAGAGGCCGCGAAATCCAACGCCGCGCAGCGCCCAGAAAAAGGCGCCCGCCGTCGCGCCGGTCCACAAAATATAACCCGGCGTATAAGCAAGGAAGGCGAGCGGCAGCGTCAAGAAGAAATAGGTCGGCGGATATTGCCAGGTGAGGCCGTAACGCTCGCGCGGCGCGTCGAATTCAAGAAGACGCGCTTCGAAGGCGTTCGCTTCGTAAATTTCAGCGGCCTTGCCTTCGCGCGCGGCCTCGCCCGCCTTGTCGAAGGCGAGATAATCGCCGCCAAGAACCGATCCCGCCGGCAGGAGATAATTTTCGACCGCCGCAAATTGCAGCCCGGCGACCATCGCCGCGACCGCCAGCATCAGGCCCGCCGCCGCCATCACCTTAAGGCGCGTCGGGGCGAAGAGCGACCAATCAAACCCCGGCGCGGCGCGGTGTCCATACATGGTTAGGAATTTACTTCTATAGCGTGAAAAAAGACTTAGCGGCGCCGGAGACGCGTCATGGCTGAAACATCGCCGAAACCGAAAGCGCGCGCCGAGACGCGCCCCGCGCTCCTGTCGATCGTCTGCCCCGCCTATAATGAGGCGGCGGGGCTTCTCGATTTTCACCGCGCCATTCGCAAAACCATGACGGGGCTCGCGCAGCCTTATGAAGTCGTCTTCGTCAATGACGGCTCGACCGATACGACGCTCGACCTGATGAAGGAATTGCGCGCGCGCCATCCAAACATCGCCATCGTCGATCTCTCGCGCAATTTCGGCAAGGAGATCGCGCTGACCGCGGGGCTCGACGCGGCGCGGGGCGAGGCGGTGGTCGTCATGGACGCCGATCTTCAAGACCCGCCTGAAATGATCGGCGCGCTGATCGAGGGCTGGCGCGAGGGCTATGACGTCGTTTATGCGCAGCGCCGCGCGCGGCATGGCGAAAGCTGGCTCAAAAAAGCGACGGCGCGCGCCTTTTATCGCCTGATGCGCCATGCGGGCCCCGTGCGCCTGCCGGAGAATGTCGGCGATTTCCGCCTGATAAGCCGCAAGGCGGCCCTCGCCGTTTGCGCGCTGCGCGAGCGTCACCGATTCATGAAAGGCGTCTTCGCCTGGGTCGGCTTTCCCTCGAAAGTCGTCCTCTATGACCGCGCGCCGCGCGCCGCCGGCGCGACGAAATGGAGCTACTGGAAGCTGTGGAATCTGTCGATCGAGGGCGTGACCTCCTCGACGCTGGCGCCCTTGAAGATCTCGACCTATCTTGGCTTCCTCGTTGCTGGCGGCGCGTTTTTGATGGGGCTCGTCTTCATGGTTAAACGGCTCTTTTTCGGCGATGAAGTGCAGGGATTTTCGACGCTCATCGTCGTTCTTACCTTTCTCGGCGGCGTGCAGCTCCTCGTGCTCGGCGTCATCGGGGAATATCTCGGCCGCGTCTTCAACGAGACCAAGAACCGGCCGCTTTATTTCACGAATTCCGTGACGCCGTCCGAGATCGAGCCCGCGCTGGCGACCTCTGCGCCGGACGCGCAGCGAACCGCCTGACATGCAGGCGTTGCGCGCGCGCGGCAAGGCTCTGATCGAAAGACACGCCGCGCAGGCCGCGCGTTTCGGCGTCGTCGGCGTTCTTTGCGCCGTCACTGATTTCGGTTTGTTTTTTGTTCTCGTCGAGGCCGGCGCGCCGCCGGTCGCCGCGAATATCGTTTCCTTTATCGCCGCCAATATTCAGGGCTATGCGCTGAATGCGCGCTTCGCCTTCCGGCGCGGCGAAGAAGGCCATGCGCTTTCGCTCGGCGGCTATTTTAAATTCTTCACCGCCTACGCCGTCTCGCTCGCGCTTTCGACGCTCGTCGTCGGCCTCCTCGCGCCCCGCATCGGCCCCTTGCCCGCGAAAATCCTCGCGACGGTCCTTGCGGGATTGTGGAATTATCTCGCGAGCCATTTTCTCATTTTTCGCGAGAAGGGCGGCGGCGCAGAATCGCGCTAGCCAGAATCGACAATCGCTCATTTGAGCGATATAGAACAAAAAGCGAACAAGGATCAGGGCCGATGGAACAGCTTCTGGCGCTCCTCGTCGTCGCGGCGCTCGGTTTCGGCCTGTGGCGGCTCTTTACCGCGCGAAAGACGGCGCGCGCCGATCCAGCGATTGAGGCGCTGGCCGCCCGCGTCGAGGCGATGGGCGGCCAGGTCGCGCAGATCGCCGGTCAACTGACGCAAGCCACAACGAGCCAAGCAGCGACGCAAAGCGCAATCTCGCAATCGCTAAGCGATCAGGCGCAGAAAAATGCGATGGCGCTCGGCGCGCTCGCCCAGCGCTTGAAGGCCATCGACGCCGCGCAGGCCAATATCGTCAATCTCTCGCGCGAGGTCGTTTCGCTACAGGACATCCTCTCGAACAAACAGGCGCGCGGCGCTTTCGGCCAGGGGCAGATGGAGACGATCATCGAGGACACGCTTCCCGCCGGCGCCTATGAGTTCCAGGCGCAGCTTTCGAACGGAACGCGCCCCGACTGCCTCATCCGGTTGCAAAAAGCGACCGGCGCGATCGTGATCGACGCAAAATTTCCGCGGGAATCCTTCGCCGCGCTCGCCGACGCCGACGGGCCCGAGGCGCTCAAAGCCGCCGAGACGCGCGTGCGCGCCGAGATCAAGAAACATATTGACGACATCGCCTCGAAATATCTCATCCCCGGCGAGACGCAGGACCCGGCGATCATGTTCCTGCCGGCCGAATCGATCTTCTGCGCTGTGTTCTCGGATTTCTTCGATGTCATTCAATATGCGCAGCGCAAACAGGTCGCGCTTGTCTCGCCCAACATGCTGATGCTCGCCGTCAATACGATGCGGGCGCTCATGCGCGACCAGAAGATGCGCGAGCAGGCGCACCTAATCCAGGAGGAGGTCCGCAAGCTGCTCGACGACGTCAGGCGTCTCGATCAGCGGGCGAGCAATCTCGGGCAACATTTCGACCAGGTGGAGAAAGATGTCCGGGAGATCGGGATTTCAGCCGGAAAAATTCTGAGACGCGGCGAACAGATCGTCGCTGTCGAAATGGAAGAAAAAGTCAAGCCGATCTCGGAAACGCCGCCGACTTTGCTTGCCGGGGAGTAACGCCAATCGGCGCTGGCTATGACCGGCTGGGTAATTATCAGCGCTGGTCGGGATAAAGGCCCGGCTCGTCTTGCTCGTTGGAAAGAAAGCGAGCCTGAGACCTTTCGAGCGGGCGATGGGCGTTCTACCGCAATGGAAACGGCGCAGGCCCTTCATCCGGCTCATGCGGGCGACCGGGCCCCTCATCTTCCTCCGGCGTCGCCGGGATGCGCCGCGAGCCGCGGTCAAGCGCGCCCTCGGCGAGGCCCCGACGGGTGTTCGAAATCGTCTCCGCGCGGCGATAGACCTGATCGGTCGAGGAGATGACGTCGCGCACGTCATGACGCGTCTTTTCGAAATTCTCTTCGAGAGCGACGACGCGACGGCGGAGCGCGTCGACCTCGGCGAGAACATGCTGGGCTTCGGAATGGATGAGCTCGGCGCTTTCGCGCGCCTGCGCGTCGCGCAGGACCGCGCGGATCGTGTGCAGCGTCGCCATCAACGTCGTCGGCGAGACGATCCAGACGCGGGCGCGATAGCTGTCCTGGACGACATCCGGAAAGCGCGCGTGAAGCTCCGTATACATGCTTTCGGACGGAACGAACATCAACGCTGATTCGGCCGTTTCCTCCGGGACGATCAGGCGTTCGGCGATGTCGACGATATGGCGCAGCGCCGTGCGCCGGAACTCGTTCTCCGCACGCGCGCGATCTTCGTCGCGCGCCGCGTGCAATCGATCAAAAGCCTCCGACGGAAAGCGCGCGTCGATCGCGATCGGCCCCGGCGGATGCGGCAGGCGGATGAGACAATCGGCGCGACGGTTGTTCGCCAGCATCGCCCGCATCTCATAGGCGGCGGGGGGCAGCGCGTTGCGCACGATGTCGACCAGTTGAACGACGGGCGCCGTCGGCCCGGAGGCGCGCTCCGACAGGGCGCGTTTCAAGGCCCCGATCTCGTCGCGCAGCGCTTTCACGTCGACGGGCGCGCCGGCGAGCATGTCGATGCGCGCTGCGACCGCATCGATTGCGGCGTTGATTTCGCTGCGTTCCTTGGCGACGCGCCTTGCGACGATCTCCGCAAGAACGTTCGTGTCCGGAGGATGCGGCGCCTCCACGACGGGCTGCGCCTCAAGTTTTTCGGCGAGCGCGGCGAAGCGGCGATCGATATCGCGCGCGAGGTTCGCGACGGCCTCGGCGCCGTCGGGCGGCGCGGCCTCGGCGCGCGCCTTGATCCGGCCTTCGAGGCGGTCGGCGAGCGCGGCGAAGCGATCGTCGAGTTCGCGTTCGACGTCGCGGCGAAAGTCATCGGCCTCGCGCTCAAGCAGGACCGCCTCCTCTTCAAGAGCGCGCTCGCGCGCGGCAATCGCCTCTTCGCGCTCATCGAAGGCCGCGAGCCGGCGCCGCTCCCTTTCGAGATCGCGCTCGGCCTCGGCGCGGCGCCGGTCCTCTTCAGCCTCGGCCTCGGCGCGCGCCCATTCGGCTTCCTTAAGAACCGCTTCCTTGATCGCCGCCTCCCGCATCGCGGCGGCCTCGCGCGTCCGGTTCCCCGCCTCGGATTCGATCGCCGATTCGGCGATTTCAGCCGGTTCGTCGGCAGGGGCGGCGTCGGCCTCGCCCGTCTCGTCGGCGGCCGCCGACGGCGTCGCCTCGCGCGCTTCCTTGGCGCCGCCGAAAAGAACCGCAAAAGGCCCAGGCCGGCGGGCGGCGAGCGCTTGCCCGCTCGCCTGCTCCTCCATCGTGGGGGACGGATGCGCAGGCGCTGGGACCCGCTCAATGACAATTTCGGCTTCAGCCTCTTCGACCGGCTTTTCAGGCGCCTCGGACGGATTTGCGCGGCCGGCCGCCGGTTGATCGTCGAAGGTGATTTCGGCGCCCGCGCCGGCGGGCTGGAAAAACTCGGTCTGCCGTGAGCCCTTTTGCAATTTGCGCGATTTCGCCGCCGACCCTGTCTCGGCCCGGCGCGTCTGTCCGTGAAGGCGGCTGCGCATGAGGAGGACGAAAATGACCAGGAAAACAAAAGCGGCGCCGGCAAAGCCGGTCCAAAGCATCGCGGCGGGTCCCGTCACGATGGGCCCCGCCGGCGCGGCTTCGCTGAGCGCGCCAGCAGTCAGTGCGCCAGCGGTTGGCGCGCCAGTGGTCAGCGCGTCCATCTCGCGCGCCGCGCCGCCGCCGCCCACAGACTCCTGGGCCGTCATCTCGATATCCCATCCGCCCCGCACAATTGTCCCAGAATAGGAGAAAAGCGTCGATTTTGCGAGGAGTCGGCGCCCCGCCCCGGCGCTTGACGCAAGCGGGGCGCCGCCATACCTGAAAACCATGAGCATTCGCCCCATCATCACCGCGCCGGACCGGCGGCTGCGCAAGGTCTCAAAACCCGTCGAACGGGTGGATGACGGCCTGCGCGCGCTCATGGACGACATGCTGGAGACCATGTACGCCGCGCCGGGCATCGGCCTCGCCGCGATTCAGATCGGCGAGCCGCTGCGAGTCATCGTCATGGACCTCGCCGGCGAGGGCGAGGAGAAGCAGCCGAGATTTTTCGTCAATCCGGAGATTCTCGATCCCTCCGAGGAGGCCAGCCTTTATGAGGAGGGCTGTCTTTCCGTGCCCGAATTCTTCGAGGAGGTGGAGCGTCCCGCCCGCTGCCGCGTTCGTTTTCTGGATTATGACGGCAATCCCCAAGAGCTTGCGGCCGATGGCCTTCTCGCCACCTGCATCCAACATGAGATGGATCATCTCGAAGGCGTCCTCTTCATCGACCATCTGTCGCGCTTGAAACGCGAGCGGATTCTCAAAAAGCTGAAAAAAGACCAGCGCCTCGCGGCGGAATAAAGCAGGGGAAGCGCTGATGCGCATCGCCTTTATGGGCACGCCCGCTTTCGCCGTTCCGGCCGCCGCCGAGATTCTCGCCGCCGGCCATGAGATCGTCGCGGTTTACACCCGTGCGCCGCAGCCTTCCGGACGCGGGAAAGCGCTGCGCGCTTCGCCGGTGCAGGATTTCGCCGAGGCGCACGGGCTGCCCGTCCGTATCCCGAGACATTTCAAGTCGGAAGCGGAGATCGAGGCCTTCGGCGCGCTTCAGGCTGACGCCGCGGTGGTCGTCGCCTATGGCATTATTCTGCCGAAAACGATCCTCGAAATTCCGCGTTATGGATGCTTCAATCTCCATGCCTCGCTCCTGCCGCGCTGGCGCGGCGCGGCGCCGATCCAGCGCGCGATCATGGCCGGCGACGCGGAAA
>JBFXBB010000039.1:0-13607 GCA_050183685.1 Amphiplicatus sp. | reverse complement strand
CTATGGGCTCGATGTCGCGATTCTGACCGGCGCGGACGCGGCCTGCGTCATCGCCGAGAAGCGCGCCTGCGAGGCTGACGGCGCGAAAGCGGCGGACGCCGCCGATGTCGTTTTCGCGCCCCGCCTCGATCTCGATCCGGCGACCGCGGCCGCGAAAGGCCGCGCCGAGGCGCTCTTATATACGGAATTCAAACTGGTCGATCAGACGGCCTTGTGGGAGATCTGGGTTCGCCGCGGCGCGACGCTGCCGGCCGAACTCGCCGCGAGCTTCAAGGCGCCGTTTTAGGCGCCGCCCCAGGCCACGAAGCTCGGATTGTCGAAGCCGCGCTCGGTTTTGCCATAGGTCAAACGTTCGCCGCTCGGATGAACGACGACGCGCCCGCCGGCCGCTTCGAGCACTGCTTGGCCGGCGCCCGTATCCCACTCCATCGTGCGGCCGAGCCGCGGATAAATATCGGCGGCGCCCTCCGCGATCAGACAGAATTTCAGGGAAGAGCCGGCTTCGACGAAGCTGGTCGCGCCGATATTTTGTAAATACGCGTCGGTCTTCGCCGTGCGATGGCTCCGGCTCACGACCGCGACAAGGCCGCCCTCGGGGCGGCGCGCCTTGATCGCTGTTCGTTTGGCGCAGGCAAGGTCGAGACGGAATGCGCCGATGTCCTCTCCGCCCGCGTAAAGACGTTCGGTCGCCGGCGCATGGACAACGCCAAGCACTGGCGCGCCGCGATGGATGAGCGCAATATTGACGGTGAACTCGCCGTTGCGGCCGATGAATTCCCGCGTGCCGTCGAGAGGATCGACGAGGAAGAAAGTCTCGCCGAGCGCGGGGCCTCGCCCCGCCGCCGCGCTTTCCTCGGCAAGGACGGGAACGCCCGGCGCGGCGCTGGCGAGGCCTTTAAGGATGATCGTTTCGGCGCGCCGGTCGGCCTCCGTCACGGGAGAGGCGTCGTCTTTCGTTTCGACCGCGAAGTCGCTCGCATAGATCGTCATGATCTCGGCGGCCGCTTGGCGCGCAATGTCAATCAGTGAGTCGAGAAGATGCGAGTCGGCGCGCAGCATTTTCGGGTCCGGAACCAAGAGGCGGGAGGACGGGTTTACTTGAAGACGACGATCGTAAAGGCGGCGGTCTGTTTCGGCGTGATGCCGGCCGCCGGGATAACCCTGTCAAGGATCCAGCCGTCCTGCGCAAGATCATTGAGCTTTGCTTCAAGGGCCCGCGCCGCCGAGCGCGCATAGGAGGTCTCGTCGGCGAACAGCCCAAGCGGGCGTCTCCTCGCATCGCGCCAACTGACGTGAAAGGAGGCGAATTGCTTCGACATTTTGACGCTACCCCGACGAGGAACCCTGCCCCGCCCGCCAAAGCGGGCCGGTCTTCGTTAACGTACCGGCAATGACCGCGGCAGGGAAGGCTCGCGGCCCGTCTTTGTGGCGTTACAAAACAATCCTTGCAAAGGCGGCGTCTTCTTGGTTGGTTGCACGGGGCTTGCATCCTGACCCCTCGCAATCAGCGGGCGAGCGCCATAGGCGGGACACCCCCATGTTGGAGCGGGACTTGACCGATGCGGCTGAACTGGGCGCGTCTGATTTGAGCGCGCAAGATCCGTCCGAAGCGGGCTCCCGCCGCCGCGCGCCGATCGCCCGCGGCGTCAGCGGCGACGTCTTGCAATTCGTCGAATTCGCCTTCGTCGTCGCCGCCTCGGTCGGCGTTGCGGCGCTTTACCATCGCTCCGCGCTCGGCCTCGGTTTCGACCTGCAGCCCTATGCGGCGGCCGGCATTGTCGGCGCGACCGGCCTGACGACGCTCCTGCGGCGCGACGGCTATTATGATTTCGAACGCCTCGTCGCGCCCGGCCGTCTCATCAGGCCGCTCTTCGCGCGCTGGTCGATCGTCATTCTTGCGCTGATCGCCTTTGGCTATTCGCTGAAAGTCGCCGAGAGCTATTCGCGCTTCTGGCTTTTCACCTGGGCGGCGACGACATTTGCGGGCCTCATCGCGACGCGGCTCGTCGCCTCGGCGGTGTTGAAGCGGACGGCGCGGGCGGGGGGTGTTTTTGCGCGCCGCATCGCCGTCGTCGGCAAGACCGAGATGGCGCGCAAGTTCAAGGCGCTTGCCGAATCGACGGACGGCGCGGTCTCGATCGTCGCCGTCTATGATGTCGTCTTCGACGGCGCCGCGCAGTCTAGGGCGATGGATTTCGAGGGCAATCTCGCGGCCCTTGCGCGCGCGGCGCGTCATGGCGAGATCGACGACATCGTCATCGCCGCGCCAAGCGCTTCTTCGCGCGACATGGACGCGATCGTCAGCCGTCTGTCCGTATTGCCAGTCTCGATCGCCATTTGCGCAAATGCGCATTGGCTCGATCATACCGGCGGCGAGATCGTAAAAATTGGCGCCGCGCCACTGCTTAATCTATACCGACGTCCGCTCGAAGGCTGGGGCGGCGTCATCAAGACGCTTGAGGACCGCATTCTCGGCGCGCTCGCCTTTCTCGTCGCGCTGCCCTTTCTCGTCGTGATCGCAATCGCGATCAGGTTGCAGGGACCGGGGCCGATCTTTTTCACCCAGCAGCGGCACGGCTTCAACAATGAAGTCTTCCGGATCTATAAATTCCGCACCATGACGGTCGCCGAGGACGGCGCGGATGTCGAGCAGGCGCGGCGCGACGATCCGCGGGTGACGCCGCTCGGCAAGATCTTACGCCGGACGAGCCTCGACGAGCTGCCGCAGCTCATCAATGTGATGAAAGGCGAGATGTCGCTGGTCGGCCCGCGGCCCCATGCTCTCGCCCATAACCACGCCTACGCGCAGACGATCGAGAATTATTCGGGCCGCCATAAGATGAAACCCGGCATCACCGGCTGGGCGCAGGTCAACGGCTATCGGGGCGAAACCTCGGAAAACGAGCTGATGGCCGAAAGGGTGCGGTTTGACCTCGCCTATATCGACAATTGGTCGCTCTGGTTTGATCTCAAGATACTGGCCTTGACCGTCGTCGCGGTGCTATTCCCCCGGAACGCCTATTAGGCCCGGCCTCCTCGGGCCGGCGGCCTTTCAGAGGGAGCGGCAATGCGCGTTGCGATGATCGGGACCGGCTATGTGGGGCTCGTTTCGGGCGCCTGTTTTGCTGATTTCGGCCATGATGTCGTCTGCGTCGACAAGGACGAAGGCAAGATCGAGCGGCTCGCGCGCGGCGAGATTCCGATTTTCGAGCCGGGGCTCGACGCGATCGTCACGGAGAATGTGAAGGCCGGGCGGCTGTCCTTCTCGACCGATCTCGCGGCGGCGATCCCGGAGGCGGACGCCGTCTTCATCGCGGTCGGCACGCCCTCGCGGCGGGGCGACGGGTTCGCCGATCTTTCCTATGTCTACGCCGCCGCCGAGGAGATCGCGCGGGCGCTCGCGGGCTATACCGTTATCGTCACGAAATCGACCGTCCCCGTCGGGACCGGCGCCGAGGTCGAAGAGACTATCCGGCGCGCTCGGCCCGACGCTGAATTTTCCGTCGTCTCGAATCCGGAATTCTTACGCGAGGGCGCCGCGATCGAGGATTTCAAACGCCCAGACCGTATCGTCGTCGGCGCCGAGGACGATCGCGCGCGGGAAGTCATGCGCGAGATCTATCGGCCGCTCTATTTGAATGAAACGCCGATCGTCTTCACCAATCGAGCGACCTCGGAGCTTATCAAATACGCGGCGAACGCCTTTCTCGCGACGAAGATCACCTTCATCAACGAGATGGCCGACCTCTGCGAGCGTCTCGGCGGGAATGTGCAGGAGGTTGCGAAAGGCATCGGTCTTGACGGGCGGATCGGCTCGAAATTCCTCCATGCGGGACCGGGCTATGGCGGCTCCTGCTTTCCGAAAGATACGCTCGCCCTCGTCAAGACGGCCGAAAAGGCCGGCGCGCCGACGCGGATCGTCGAGGCTGTCGTCGGCATCAATGATCGGCGCAAGAAGGAGATGGCGGGCCGCATCATTGCGGCTTGCGGTGGCGCGGTTGACGGCAAGACGATCGCGATCCTCGGCCTCACCTTCAAGCCGAATACGGACGATATGCGCGATGCGCCCTCGCTCGACATCGTTCCGGCGCTTCAGGCCGCGGGCGCGCGCATCAAGGCTTTCGATCCCGCCGGCATGCATGAAGCGGAAAAGCTGCTTGGGAATGTCAAGTTCTGCGAAGGTATTTACGAAACGCTCGACGGCGCCGACGCGGTGACGATCATCACCGAATGGGACGAGTTCCGCGCGCTCGACCTCGACCGCGTGAAGTCCCTGATGAAAGCTCCGGTAATGGTCGATTTGCGGAATATCTACAGGCCCGCCCAGATGGCCGATCGCGGCTTCCGCTATTATTCGATCGGGCGGCCCTGAGACGTCAAAGCCAGCCTTTTTGTTTGAAATAGACGAGCGGCAAGATCGCCGAGAGAAACATCAGCCCGATGGCGAAGGGATAGCCGAAGGGCCAGCCAAGCTCCGGCATGACGTCGAAATTCATGCCGTAGATCGAGGCGATGAGCGTCGGCGGCAGGAAGGCGACTGCGGCGACCGAGAAGGTCTTGATGATGGCGTTCTGCTCGATATTGATCATGCCGAGCGTCGCCTCCAGAAGAAACGTAACCTTCTGCTGCACATGCGTGACGTGTTCGGTCAGCGAATGCGCGTCGCGGCCAAGCGTCTTGAGGCGCGCCTTCAGCTCCTTGTCGGGCTTCTTGCCGCCGTCGGGCGCCGTTGCGCGCTGGTCCGTCTGCAAAATAAGAAAGCCGAAGAGCCGTTCGAGAGTAACGAGGCTGTCGAGGACTTTGGAGGCGAAATCGCCTTTGCGCCCGAGTTCGACGATATGGCGGCGATAATCCCGGCTTGCGGTCGGCCTCTTTCCCGGCGCGCGAAAAATCTCGCGCGAGAGTTTATCCGTATCGGCGGCGATGCGTTCGAGGAGATCGGCAAGCCGGTCGACAATCGCCTCAAGAAGGGCGACGAGTATAGACTCGGCGCTGGCGCAGCCGAAGGAAGTCTTCTGCGCTCGCGATATGAAGCCGGAGACGGCGCGGGGGTCCTCATAGCGAATGGTCAGAAGGCGGCCCCCGGCGAGCGCGAAGGTGATCGGCGAAATATTCGGATCGTCTCCGTCCGTATGGGAGAGGATGAGCGCCGTCATGAAGGCGGCGTCGCCGTCCGTATAAAGACGGCTCGATACTTCGATCTCCTGCATCTCTTCGAGGGTCGGGATCTCGATCGCGAGCGCCTTTTCAAGGCTCGTCTCTTCTTCAGCGGTCGGCCGCAGGATGTCGATCCAGACGGCGCTTTCCTTTTCCGAGAAAACATCGTTCAAGGCCCGCAGCCTGCCCTCGGCTGTCGCATATCCGGTCAGCATGACGTCTTTCCTCGCGCTCGGAAATTCCGCGCGCTTCATGCCATGCTCGCCGACGATTGAAAACGCGAAAGGGAATCAGGGCGCGCCCTCGCCCCAGCCCCCGCCAATGGCGACGAAAAGCTCGCTCGCCGCTGCCAGGCGGTCGAGTCGTCCCTGAACGAGGCTGTCCGAAGCGCTGAAGAATGTCGATTGCGCGTTGAGCAGGCTCGTCAGATCGTCAGCGCCGGTGCGATAGCGGATCTCGGCGAGCGCGAGCGAGCGCCCCGCCGCCTCCTTGGCGGTCGCGAGCTGCGCCTCGCGCTGATTGGCGGCGCGGAGCGCGACGAGGCTCACATCGACATCGCGCAGGGCGTTCAAGGTCGCCTGGCGGTAATTGGCGATCTCTTCTTCCACGCGCGCTTTGGCGCCGGCGAGATTGCCTTCGAGCCGGCCGCCGGAGAAAATCGGCGCGGCGAGCGAGGCGGCGAAATCGCCGATGACGCTTGTCCCGCCGCTCAGGGCCGCGTTCACGCCCGATGAGAGATCGATCGTCGGGAAGAAGGCGGCGCGCGCCGCCGCGACATCGGCGTCGGCGGCTGCGAGCGAGGCCTCGGCGGCGAGAAGATCCGGCCGGCGCAGGAGGAGATCCGACGGCAAGCCCGGATCGATCGATGGCGGCTCAAGCGCAAGAATGTCGCTCGCCGGCGCGCTGAAGCCCTGCGGCGCGCGGCCGACGAGCACGGCGAGGCCTGTTTCGGCGGCGGCGAGCTGGCGCTCAAGATCGGGAATGCGCGCGCGGGCGTTTGCGAGCGCCGCCTCCTGGCTCGCCAGGTCGAATCCGGAGACGCTTCCGGCGTCATAGCGTACGCGAACGATCTCATAGATACGCTCGGAGATTTCGAGATTGGCGCGCGCGACCTCAAGCCGGCTCCGGATGGCGTTGACGGAAAAATAATTGAAGGCGACGTCCGATTGCACGGTGAGTTCGAGCGCAAGCTGGCCGTAGCGCTGGCCTTTCAGCCGCTCTTTGACGTTGCGCCGGTTCGCGCGGTTCTCGCCGAAAAGATCGATCTGATAGGAAGCCGTCGCGCGCGCATTGCTGTCGAAATCGCCAAAGCCGTTCTCGGAGTTCGAATTCGCGCCCGCCCCAGTAGAAATCTGCGGCAAAAGGGGCGCCGTCGCCGAGGTCAGCGCGGCGCGCGCCTGCTTGACGCGCGCGAGGCCCGCGGCGAGATCCTGATTGGCGGCGAGGGCTTCGTCGATCAGGGCGTCAAGGGCGGCGTCGCCGAAGCCGCGCCACCAGGCGGCCTGCGGCGTCTCGCCCGGCGCCGCGTGATCATAGGCGGCGGGCAGGCGCGTCAGCTCGCTGACCGGCGGCGAGGGGCTTGCGCAGGCCGCGAGGGCGAAAGCGGAGAGGAGGAGCGCGCGCATCCTCGTCGTCACTCCGACGCGAGCGCAATGACGGGATCGAGCCGCGCCGCCTTGCGGGCCGGCATATAGCCGAAGACGAGCCCCGTCGCGAGCGCGGAGGAAAAGGCGATGATCGCCGGCTCTGGCGTGATGGCGATCGACATGCCGCCGCGCGCGAGGCCAAGCGAAACGCCAAGTCCGAGAAGAACCCCAATGACGCCTCCAAGACCGCAGACGACGAGCGCCTCGGTGTTGAACTGCACCATGATGTCGGAGCGGCGCGCGCCGGTCGCCATCCGGACGCCGATTTCGCGCGTCCGTTCCGTCACGCTGACGAGCATGATGTTCATGACGCCGATGCCGCCGACGATGAGCGAGATCGCCGCGATGGAGCCGAGAAGAAAGGTGAAGGTGTTTTGCGTCTGCTCGACCGCTTCGAGGAAAGACGCGGTATTGCGGAGCTGAAAATCCTCCGTTCCGTGACGGGCGAGGAGGAGGGCGTGCGCGGCCTCCTCCGTCTCGCCGATCTTCTTCGCGTCGGCGACCGCGACGGTGATCGAGGAGAGATAGGCGTCGCCGAAGAGGCGCAGAATGCCGGTGGTGATCGGGACGAGCGCGACGTCGTCCATATCCTGGCCCCAGGCGGTTGCGCCTTTCGGCGCAAGCACGCCCGCGATCTCGAAGGGCGCGCCGCCGAGAAAGACATAGCTTCCGACGATCTGGCCGCCCTCCGGAAAAAGATTGTTCGCGACTGTTTCGCCAAGGACGACGACATTGGCGTAACGCGCCTCGTCTTCCGCGGAAAAGAAAGCGCCTTGCGCCAGTTCCCATTTCTGCGCGGTCGGCCAGGCGGCCGACACGCCGTCGACGGAAGACTGATAGTCGATGGCGTCGACGCGCAGGGTCTTGCGCCCGGATCTTGTGGGGATTGCGGCAGCGACATTGTCGAGCGCGGCGACCGCCTTGGCGTCGTCCATCGTCAATGTCGCGATTGCGGCGCCGCGCATGCGCGTTCCTGGCGCGCCCGGCCGGACAAAAAGCAGGTTCGAGCCCATCGTCTCGATGCTCGCGACGACTTCTTTGGCGCTGCCCTGTCCGATCGCCAGCATGGCGACGACGGCGCTGACGCCGATGATGACGCCGAGCAGGGTCAGCGAGGTGCGGAAGAGGTTGGCGCGCAGCGAGCGGAAGGCGATCTTTACGGCTTCGCTCGCCTGCGCCAGAAACGCCGGCTCGCGCGCGGTTTTCGCATCGCTGTGCTGGTCTGCCTCGGCGGCTTTCGATCCCGTGTCGGCGATGATTTTCCCGTCCTTGATCTCGATGCGTCGCTCGGCGCGTTCGGCGACGGAATTGTCATGCGTGATGAGGATGATTGTCCGCCCGGCGCGGTGGAGGTCTTCAAGAAGCGCAAGAAGCTCGGCGCTTGACGCCGAATCGAGCGCTCCCGTCGGCTCATCCGCGAGGATGACTTCGGCGTCGTTCATGAGCGCGCGGGCGATTGAGACGCGTTGCTGCTGGCCGCCCGACAAGGCGCCGGGTTTGTGATGGCCGCGCTCGGCGAGGCCAAGCTTTTCAAGAAGCGCCGCGGCGCGGCGTTTCCGCTCGGCGCGGCTCGCGCCGGCGTAGATCGCCGGGATCTCCACATTTTCGAGCGCGGTCGCCGTTGCAAGAAGGTTATAGCGTTGGAAGACGAATCCGAATGTATCGCGGCGAAGGCTCGCCAGATCGTCCGCATCAAGACTGGCGACGTCGACGCCGCGGACCGTGTAGCGCCCGCCGGTCGGCCGATCGAGACAGCCGAGAATATTCATGAGCGTCGATTTGCCCGAACCCGACTGGCCGACAATCGCGACGAATTCGCCGGCCTCGATCGTCAGGGAAACATCGTCGAGCGCGCGCACCGTCGTATCGCCCGCGCCATAAAAGCGGCTGACATGGGCAAGGTCGAGAAGCGCCGCCATCAGCCGCCCCGGAACATGCGTCCGCCGAAGCGCTGATTGTCGCGGCGCGGCGGCGGCGCGGCGCTCGTCTCGCCGGTCACGACGACATCGCCCGGCTCAAGGCCGAAAAGAATCTCCGCGTCGGCGCGGCTTGCAAGACCGACAAGGACGGGCCGCGGCTCGGGCTTTTTGCCATTCATGACGAGTACCATTTTTGGGCGCGCGTCGGGCCGCTTCTCGCGGATTGTCCGCATCGCTTCGCGCATTTCACCGGAGGGTCCGCCGCGGGCTTCGCCGCGCTCATTGGCCCGCGCCGCCATGAGGCCGGGCTCGCGCGCCTGGTCGCCGTCTCGGCGTGCGCCAAGTCCGCTTCCGTTTGGCCGGCTCGCGTTTGGTCCGCGCATATCTCGGAGCGCTGCGACGGGGACGAGAACCGCGTCTGCCGCTTTTCCGGTGATGAAAAAGACCTGCGCCGTCATTTCTGGCTTCAGGAGCTCATCCGTATTCTGAATATCGAGCAGCACCTTGTAAAGAACGACATCGTTGACCACTTCGGGTTGCGGCAGCGCCTGGCGCACCGTTGTCCGCCATCTGTTGCTCATATCGCCAAGGGTTGTGAAATAGGCGTTTTGACCGGCCTTGACCCGCAGCACGTCGGCTTCCGAGACTTCCGCCTCGACGGTCATCACGGAAAGATCGGCGATCCGAAGAATTGTCGGCGTCGTCTGGTTGGCGTTCAGGGTCTGGCCGACCACGGCCGCCTGAAGAACGACGGTTCCGGACATCGGGGCGTAGATTTTGGTGTAGCTGAGGCTGGCAAGGTCGCCGTCGAGGGTCGACTGCTGGCGCTCGATCTGCGCGGCCAATTGCGCAAGACGGGCCGTCGCGACTTTGAGATCGGCGATCGCCGCCTGATTTTCGGCCTCGGAAATCGCGTCGGCGGCGAACAGCATTTTCGCGCGCGCCGCCGCCGCCTTGGACAGTTCAAGCGTCGCCTCCTGCTGTGCGAACGAGGCTTGCAATTCTTTCAGTTGCGCGCGGTCGGCGTCGACTTTCGCCTTCGCCAATGTTTCGTCGATTTCAGCGAGGAGCTGGCCCTTTTCGACCTGTTCGCCGACATCGACGAGAAAGGATTTGAGCTGGCCGGAAACCTGCGCGCCGACATCGACGTAATATTTCGGCTGCACCTTGCCGGCGGCGGAGATCGAGACTTCGAGATCGCCGCGGCGAACCGTCGCCGTTTGATAGTCCGGCGCCTTGTCGCGGCCCGCGACAGCCGCGCCGACGCCCAGCGCGCCGGCGACAAGGAGCGCGGCGAGGACGAGGCGGGGGCGGGCGAGAAGCCATTTCATCATAAAGGCATCAGAACGCGAAATTGGGGCGCGAACAGGGCCGCGGCGATCCTCATAACGCGCGGGGCGCCCCGGCTCCGTCGGCGGGCATGTGATTAAGGCGGAAAAGTGGCGGAAAGTCTAAGCCGCGCGAAGCCGCTTCAACACGGCCGACGACCGTTTCGCCGCGCCGCGCGGCGCCGGGATGCAAGGATTGGCGCGCGCCAGAAGGTCGGCCGTGACGATCGGAGCTTCCGAGCGCAGCGCGACTTTGCCGGCGTCGTCGATATAAATGACGTAAAAACCGCCCTCGGCGTCCATCGCATGGCGCAGGAGCGAGGCGTCGAGCCAATCGATTTCCTCGCCATTCCGGCGGGGCCGGCCCTCGCCATAGACCTCGATGACGGCGATATCCTCCCGGATCAGCGCGGCGAGCGCCGGCTTCAAGAGGCGGCGCTGCATGCGGCAGGCGGGATGGTTCGCGCTCGGGCCGATGATGAATAGCGTCTTTTTCGGCGAGAACTGTTTGATTTCGGCGCCTTTAAGGCTCTCGCCGATATGCGGGATGAGCGAGGGCCGACGCATCGCGAAGGCGCCGGCGCCGGCGCAGATCAGGCAAAGCGCGATGAACAGAAATGTCAGGCCCATAAGGTTAAGTCTAGGATCGGCGACCTTGCCATCGGGTTAAGAATACGCGCAATTGCAAGCAAGTTCCGTGCAATGGCGAGGGGGCGGGACAGGCGGACTTGGTTAACGAGGCCGGGACAAGCCGGAAGCGGCGGACCCTATCAACTCGCCGGCGCGCGGGGAAGCCGCGAGGCGATTAACCTTCCGTCAGGCGCGCGGCGGATTTCCGTATTCTTTCTTAGGAGAATTGGCCTAGAGAGCGCCCATGCTCTCGCTCGTTCTGATTATCCTGCTTGGATTTATCGAAGGCTTGACCGAGTTTTTGCCGGTCTCGTCGACCGCGCATCTTCTCGTCGCCGAGCAGGTTCTCGGCTTCCATCCGCCGGGCGAAGTTTTCCCCATTGTGATTCAGTTCGGGGCGATCCTCGCCGTCGTCGCCGTTTATTGGCGGAAATTCTGGGACGTCACTGTCGGCCTGCCGACCAAACCGGAGGCGCGCCAGTTCACGCTCGGCGTTCTTGTCGCTTTCCTGCCGTCGATGGTCGTCGGATTCTTGCTGCATGGCTTCATCAAGAACGTGCTTTTCGATCCGGCGGTTTCGCTTTTCGTGATCGCGGCGACGCTTATCATCGGCGGCGTTCTTATCCTCGTGCTTGAGCGGGCGGCGCCGGCGCCGTGCTACATGGAAGGCGATCATCTGCCGCTCGCGAAGTGCTTTCAGATCGGGCTTTGCCAATGTCTTGCGATCATCCCGGGGGTCTCGCGTTCGGGCGCGACGATCCTTGGCGGGATGCTTCTTGGCGTCGAGCGCAAGGCCGGCGCGGCCTTCACCTTCTATCTCGCCGTGCCGACCATGCTCGCGGCGACCGTCTATGACCTTTACAAGAACCGCGACGTTCTGAGCGTGGATGCGGCGGGCGATATTGCAATCGGTTTTGTGGTCTCCTTTTTCGTCGCCTTCGTCGTCGTGAAAACCTTTATCGCTTTTGTCGGG
This sequence comes from Amphiplicatus sp., assembly GCA_050183685.1. Classification (GTDB taxonomy): domain Bacteria; phylum Pseudomonadota; class Alphaproteobacteria; order Caulobacterales; family Parvularculaceae; genus Amphiplicatus. The sequence continues at coordinate 1,954 of JBFXBB010000039.1, read as the reverse complement.
CGCTATGGCCTTGCGCCTTTCGGCTGGTATCGCATCGCGGCCGGCGCGGCGATTCTCGCCTATGCTTTTCTTGGCCGCTGATCCGGCTCGCCGAACGCCTCCGCCAAGACGGCGGACAACGTCGCAAATCGAGTCTATGATCGCTCATCGAGCAAGGGGAGGGCGGGGATGCGATTTCCGGTTTTTAAGGCCTTTGCCGCGGCGACCGCCTATGTCGCGACGCATGTCCTCGTGCTTTTGAAAATCCTGTGGCTGCCGGCGCTCTTGCTCACCGGCGCGCTGATCTATGCGATGCCGGGCTATCTCGAAGCGGCGATGGCCGCGGCGGGACTGGAGAGCAATCCCGACCCGGCCAAAGCGATGGCGGTCTTTAAGGGTCTCGCCTCGACGGGCGGTCTTCTTCTTCTCGCCAATCTCGTTCTTTATCCGATGATGATGGCGGGCGTTCTGCGTCATGTCGTACGCGGCGAGGCGCCGAGCTTGCCTTTCTATCTGAATTTGGGCGGCGACGAGCTCCGTCTCGTTCTCACTATCATTCTGATTGCGATCATGGTCGGCCTTGTCTATCTCGTCGGCGTCGTCGGCCTTGTCGCCCTGTCGGCCGCGTTCGTTGCGGTGTCGCCGAAAATTGGCGGGATTCTCGCGGCGGTCGCCGGTTTGGCCGGCATTGGCGCGCTCGTCTGGTTCGCGCTGCGCTTGTCGATGTCGCTGCCGGCGACGATCAGCGTCCGGAAGATCGGCGTCGCCGAATCATGGCGCGTCACCAAGGGCGCTGCGTTGCGCCTCCTTGGCTATTGGCTGCTCTGGGCCGTCGTCCTCATGATCGCGGGCGCGCTCTATCTCGCGCTGCTGACGCCGGAGTTTTTCGGGGCGATGGGCGAGATGATGAAGGCGGCTCACGATCCGTCGGCGACGGCTGAAATCGAGCATCGGATGATGCAAATTCAACTCGCCAAATGGGACAGGACGCAGCCCGGCTTTTGGATATTCGCCGGCGGAAACTACCTAGGGACTATCGCGTATCTCGGCGTGACCTATTCCGCGCTCGGCGTCGCCTATCGCTATCTTGCGGAAAAGGCCTGACGGCGCGGCGCGTTCCGGCGGTTTTCCCCAAATGGCGGGAACCAGCCCCCCTGGGGGACGGAGGCGACGTTGAAATGTTATAAAATATCTCTAAATATGGCGAAGCGAACGGAGTTGGAACGTTCACTGTTTGCTAGTCTATCTGCGGCAGGTTCAGGACAGTCCGCAGGCAATGTGGAGGTCGCTCGCCCTATGGCTGGACCCATGAACGATGTTCAAGACGCCAAATCGCGCCCGATGACGGCCCGCGAATTCGCCGAGCTCGGGGGGCGTAAGCTTGTTTATGTGCGCACCGTCGTCGCGCGCGACGTCATGAACGACCTCGTTGATGAGGAGGGTGATCTCTTTATCGAGGTCGCCGAAGACGCGACGCTCTACTCCGTGCATTCGGCCGATGGCGAGCGCATCGCCCTTGTTGGCGATCGCGATCTCGCCTTTGCGGCGGCGCGACAGCACGAGATGAATCCGGTCAGCGTTCACTGAATTCGCCGCCGGAGCGTTTTCAGGAAAAGCGGGATCCGGTTTTCCGTGAGAAAACGCGGTCAAACAAAAGGCTAGATCATACGGCGATCAACCCGAGTCAGAGCTCCGCGGCCCATCCTTCGCAACGCGCCTTCGGCGCTCCTCAGAATGAGGCGGCGCACTATTGCAACAAGCATGAGCCTCATCCTGAGGAGGCGCGCGAAGCGCCGTCACGAAGGATGGGCCGCGGGGCGCGCCGATCGAGATTAATTGCTCGCCGCGCTAGCTGTTCAGTCCCGAAGAGAGGTGGAATCACGCTAACTGATTCCGCCTCATTTCGGGAGCGTCTATGGGACAAGTACTTCACGGCTGCGCCAAGACCACTCACGCCGTCCGAGCGGCAATACAG
>JBFXBB010000038.1:0-13722 GCA_050183685.1 Amphiplicatus sp. | reverse complement strand
CCGCCCTCGCCGCGCGCGCCCTCGGTGATGAGAACGCCCGCGCCGTAAACGCCGGTCGGGTGGAACTGCACGAACTCCATGTCCTGCAAGGGGAGCCCCGCGCGCAAGACCATGCCATTGCCGTCGCCGGTGCAGGTATGGGCCGAGGTGCAGGAGAAATAGACGCGTCCATAGCCGCCGGTCGCGAGCACCGTCATCTTCGCGTTGAAGCGGTGGATCGTCCCGTCGTCGAGCCGCCAGGCCATGAGGCCGAGACATTCTCCGTCATCGGACATGATGAGGTCGAGCGCGAAATATTCGACGAAGAATTTTGCGTTGTTTTTGACCGCCTGCCCGTAAAGCGTGTGGAGCATCGCATGGCCGGTGCGGTCGGCGGCCGCGCAGGTGCGCTGGATCGGCGCCTCGCCATAGTTGCGCGTCATGCCGCCAAAGGCGCGCTGATAGATCTTGCCTTCCTCGGTGCGGCTGAAGGGAACGCCCCAATGTTCGAGCTCATAGACGGCGGCGGGCGCGTGGCGGCAGAGATATTCGATCGCGTCCTGGTCGCCGAGCCAGTCCGAGCCCTTGACCGTGTCATACATGTGCCAGCGCCAGTCGTCCTCGCCCATATTGCCGAGCGAGGCGGAGATGCCGCCCTGCGCGGCGACAGTGTGAGAGCGGGTCGGAAAGACCTTGGTGACGCAGGCGGTCTTCAGCCCCGCTTGCGCCGCGCCCAAAGTCGCGCGAAGCCCCGCGCCGCCGGCGCCGACGACGACGACGTCATAGTCATGATCGATGATTTCGTAGGATTGGGTCATGCTGTCGAGCCTTAAAAGGCGAGAAGATAAAGCGAATAGAGCGCCGCCGCCGCAACGCCGAGCGCGACCAGCCAGTTGACCGTCAAAAGGACGCCCTTGGCGCCCGAATGCACATAGTCCTCGATGATTTCCGCAAGGCCGATGCGCATGTGGAACGCCGCCAGGACGACAAAGAACGCGAAAAGCGCCGCGTTTAAAGGCGCCGACAGATAAGCGCGCATCTCGGCGGGCGCAGCGCCCGCATGAGCGGCAAGGCTCCACAAGAACCAGACGACCAACGGCAAGAGCAGCACGGCGCTCGCGCGCTGGGCGATGAAATTACGGGTCGAGCGGCGCGTCATCAAAAGCCTCCGCGCGCGGCGAGGGCCGCGATAAAAATCCCGAGCGCGATGAGGAGCGAGGCCGCATAGGTGAGCCAGCCCGTCATCGCCGCCATTTTCGGTGCAAGGCCCCGGCCCGTATCCCAATAAAGATGGCGAAGCCCGTTCAGCGTGTGGAACAGCAAGGACCAGGCAAAGCCAAAGAGCACGACAAGGCCGAGGGGCGAACCGATCAGCGCGGCGACCGCGGCGAAGGCTTCGGGCGCGAGCGCGGCGGTAAAAAGCCAGAGCGCCAACAGGATCGCCCCCCCATAAAGCGCCACGCCGGTCGCGCGGTGGGTGATCGAAGCCGCCATCGTGACGGTCCAGCCCCATATCGTCAGATGCGGCGACAGGGCGCGCGCCGCCTTCGCTTGAGCCATGATGTTCTCTGTTCCGGATCGAAGGGGTTGATTCTGGCGCCGACAATAGGCGGAGGCGCCCTTCTGTCAACGCGCCAGTCGAAGCGGCGCGCCCGAAGGGGCCTCCCATTGGCGATTGCCAAGACCGGTCTTTCCCCGCAGAATTCTTCTCTGGGGCAAGACGGGGAATGAGAATGGCGGGGACAAGATGGCTGGCGGCGGCGGCGCTCGCGGGCGCGGCGATGACGGCGAGCGCGGCGGCGGAGATGAAAAGCGCCGTCACGGCCGAGGAGATCGAGGCGATGCTCGACGCGGCCGGCCTCAACCCGACCATGAGCGAAGACGCGGCGACGCGCGCGCCGGTCGCCTATGGCAGGGCGGGGGAAGTCACCTTCTTCGTGCGCGCGCTCGATTGCGGCGGCCGGCCGGCGGCCTGCGAGACGCTGATGTTTTTCGCCAATTTCGGTCTCGGCCGCGAGGTCGGCGCGGAGGACGCGCGCATCCTCAACCGCTTCAATGAGCGCCAAGTCTTCGGCCGGGCCTATTTCATCGAGGGGCGCGGCGAAGTCGGGGTCGATTACGTGATCGAGCTTGGCGGCGGCGTGACGAGCGAGCATCTGGCGAAGAATGTCGGCCGCTGGAGCGACGTGATCGCGGCGTTTCTCGACAATTTCCGCTCGGAGCGCGGGGCGTCGTAGGCTGGCGCGAAGCGGCGGGCCCGAGCGTTACGCCGCCTTATCCGCCAGCGCCTTCAGCTTCGGCGGCAATTCCGCGCCGAGCTGCTTCATATAATCAATAAGCGCGCGCTCGCTGTCATGGAGATCGCCGTCGCGGCCGATCCGGTCGGCGAGCCAATCGGCTTCGACGGGCGTCACCTTTTCCGCGATCGCCGCGGCGCGGTCGCGCTGCTCATTGCGCTGGGCTTGCGCGGATTTCTCTTCCTCGCGGCCCGCTTCGGCGAGCGCGCGCTTGGCGAGGCCGAGGCCGCCCCTCGCCATGCGCTTGAAGACGCCGCCAATGTCGGCCTTGTGATCCGACATGAAAGCGTGGCGGGCGCGCGCCTCTTCGCGCGAGGGCGGGGCGTAGGAGAAATGCGCCATCAGATGATTGGCGATGCTCTTGACAAAGAAGGTCGTCCAGGCGGGATCGTTCGCCGCGGTCGCGTTTGCGTCATTAATGTCGAAAAGAAGCTCGGCCTCGACGCGGGTCACGGCGAGGCCGCCCGCCCCGCCCTTGGCGAAGATGAAGCGCTGAAGGAGGTCGACATCGTTCCTGGTGACGCCGCGGCGCGCGCCCTTCCGGAGAATGGCGGCGCGCAATTGATCGGCGACGAAGACGGCCATCGCCGGCGGCGTCGCTGTCGCGGTTTCGAGAAGCTTCAGGAGAAGGCCAAGCTTCAGCGGGCTCGGATGCGCGCCGCGGATGACCCGCGCTTTCAGGGAGGCGAACTCATCCTCCGTCAGATAGCCCTCAGGCGCCTCCTCGCGGAGATAGAAATCGGCCGCGGCCTCTTCGAAAAACATCGCCCATTCGGGATCGCCCTTCGGCGCGCGCTCGGCAAGCGCGAAGAGCGCGTCAAGCTCGGCTGGCGAGACGACGCCGTCCCTAAAAACGTTTCGTCGCAGAAACAAGATGTCCTCGGCGCTGACATAGCCGTCGGCGCCGATAGCGGCGAGGCTGGGAGCGGTCTTGGCGGCGAGATCGGGGTTCGTCATCGGCGGGCCTCCCTTTGCGGGCGGGATCATGCGCGGACCTGGTTAAGATCGCGGTAAGCGGAAAATCGGGATTGTGCGCTTCCTTGCCCGCCTTATGGCGTCCGCCCCGCGGGCGCGCTATAGGGGCGCCATGTCCGAGACCCTGCCCGACCGCCTGAGCGTCAATCCGTCGAGCCCGCATTATGACGGGGCTGTCCTCGAACGCGAGGTCGGTATCCGCTTCAATGGCGAGGAAAAGACCAATGTCGAGGAATATTGCGTCTCGGAGGGCTGGATCAAGGTCGCGGTCGGCAAGACGGTCGACCGCAAGGGCAATCCCCTGACGATCAAGCTCAAAGGCAAGGTCGAACCCTATTTCCGCCGCGCCGCCGACAAGGCCGGGCAAGACCCGGATTAACCCTCGCCGCCGGCGCCCTTACCGCTTGCGCGGGGGCCCGATGTAAAAGCGGTCCTTGTCAAAATCGAAGGCGAAGCTGCGCTCATAGACAAGGTCGGCGCCGAAAAGGCCGAATTGCTGATCCTCCTTGCCGAGATCGATGAAGACCGGCGTCGCATGCACGATCATATGCTGGTCCCGCCAAAGCGCGCGCCCGATCGAGAACCGGTCGAGGATGATCGCTTGCGCGCGGCCCGTCTCGTCGAGCGCGTCCGTCACCCGCGCGCCCATCCGCAAGGGCGAGGCGTCCCGCCGGACGAGCGATCGGGCGGCGGCGGGATTGACGACCGTGCCGGACGCCCCGAGATCGAGAAGGAACGGAACCCGGCGCTGTCCGATTTCGCCGGCCACGGTGAAGAGATCGCCCGCGGTGAGCCCGAATGTGTCGCGCCTCATCCGCACGCGCGCAAAACCGTCGAGATCGGGCTCGTCCGAGCCCGGCGCATAGAGCCGCATCATGCGCGTCTCGGCGTCGAAGACGACGAAATAGCGCGTCAGGAAATCGAGTCCGAGCACGCCCTGGGGCGAGCGTCCCCGCGTCTTCCAGTCGCCGAGAATGACGGTCGCGAGCGCGTCGAGCCGCGCCGCCCCAATCGACAGATCGCCGACGAAATAAGCCGGAAGCCGGCCTTCAGACAAAAGGCCGAGCACCGTCTGGGGCGGCCCGCCCGAGGGCGCAAAGCCCTTGGCGGCGGCGAGGTTCTCAAAAACCAGGGAGCGCGTCGCGCCGGTGTCGACGATGAAGTCATAAGGCCCCTCGCCATTCACCATGACGGGGACGGCGAACCAGCCGAAATAGTCGATGCGATAAGGCGCGGCGGCGACAGGTTCGGCCCGGCCGGCGAGCGGCGCGGCCGATAACAGGACGATGACGGCGATTGCCGGAACGAGGCGCATCGGACCTCTCTTCGCGCCAGTCTACCCCTCGCGCCGGCGCATCGCGAGCCTGTCTTTCAAGGCAAAAGCCTTGCGCCTCGCCGCTTATCGGCTATAACGCGCCGCTCCAAAGGGGGCCGCCGGGCCTATGGCATGCCTGGGCGGCCCGTCAATCGCGCTCTTTCGAGCGCTTCCGAAAGGATCAGAAATGCCGAAACTGAAGACCAAATCGGGCGCCAAGAAGCGCTTCAAAATGACGGCGTCCGGCAAAGTCAAAGCCGGCGTCTCCGGCAAACGCCACGGCATGATCAAGCGCACGCCGAAGCAGGTCCGCCAGAATCGCGGCATGGATCTGCTCTCGGACGCCGACGCGAAGATCGTCAAGAAATACATGCCGTATAATCGTTAGGAGACGGAACAATGGCTCGCGTCAAACGGGGCGTCACAGCCCATGCACGCCACCGCAAGGTCATCAAGAAAGCCAAGGGCTATTACGGCCGGCGCAAGAATACGTTCCGCGTCGCCAATCAGGCGGTCGAGAAAGCCGGCCAATACGCCTATCGCGACCGCCGCGCGCGCAAGCGCAATTTCCGCGCGCTCTGGATCCAGCGCATCAATGCGGCGAGCCGCGCGCTCGGCCTTACCTATGCCCGCCTCATCGACGGGCTTTCGAAGGCCGGGATCGCGGTCGACCGCAAGGTGCTCGCCGATATCGCGGTGAAAGAGCCCGAGGCGTTCAAGGCGCTCGCGGAAAAAGCCAAGGCCGCGCTCGCTTAGCGCGTGCTTGTTCAAGCTGCTGTCCCTTGTCCCGCTCAGCCCGTCCGCTAAAGCGGCGGCGAAATCTCGACGCTGAAATTTTTCGGCCGCGACAGACGGAAGGCCTCGACAAGCGCGGCGAGCGCGACCGGCGCGACCGGCGCGCTTGTAAAAACGATCCGCGCCGGCCTGAATTTGCCGAGCAGCGCCAACGTCTCCCGGAAGGCCCGCCATCGCGCGGCGACATCGCCCGCCGCCTCGCGGTCCCGCGCCCAAAGCGCGCGCGGATGGAGCGAGAGATGGACAACGGCGCGCCGCCGGCGCCACAGTTCGGCGAGCGCATCGCCGAGCAGATATTCATGGCCCTCGACATCGACCTTCAGCACGACGTCATGGCCCTCCGGAATGAGCGCTTCGAGCGCGGCGGGCGTCACGCTTGGCGTTCGCCGGCGCGCCCCCGCCCGCCCCGCAAAAGACGAGGTCTCGGAATCGCCGAAGGCGCCCGCCGCGTAAAGATCGAGCCCGCCCGCATCGAGATGCAGCGCGGCCGGAAGGAGCCTTGCCGCAATCGCATTGCGTTTGAGATTGGCTTCGAGCTCCGCAAAGGCGACGGGATCGGGCTCAAGCGCGATGATGCGGGCGCCGAGCCGCCCGGCGAAGAGCGAAAGCGGGCCGATCCAGGCGCCGATATCGACAAAGACGGCGCCCGGCCGGCAATGCGCGGCAAGAAAGCGAAGCGTGCGCGGCTCCCAGCCGCCCGCCTTGGCGGCGGACCAGAAATCGCTGGAGCCGGGCCGCGCGGCGACCTCGAAGCGCTCCGCGCCGAGCCTTGTCGTTAAAAATTCGTCCATCTCGCTCATCTCTCTCCGGCCGCCGTCCGCGGCGACGTCGACTATGTTCGCGTTTGTGCGCCGCAGCAAATCGCGAAACGAGAAAGGAGGCGTCCGGAAATTTCTTTAATTTGTTGAGCCGGCGGTCGGCGTCACGCTTCACGACGCCTTCGAAAATGGTCTGCGCTCGACCGCTGGTCCCTGCCCTCCTTTTCCTGGCCTCAGGGCGGGCCCCTCGACAGAGGGGCCCGCACTTTATATTGACCGGCCTTCGCGCCGCGACCCGCCCCGGCGACAAGACGAAGGACCGCCCCGAATGTCGGAAATCGACGCGCTCGAAAGCGCGCTCGCGAAAAAAATCGCAGACGCGGCGGACGAGGCCGCGCTTGACGAGCTGCGCGTCGCCGCGCTCGGCAAAAAGGGCGTCATTTCGGAGCGCCTGAAAACGCTCGGCAAGATGTCGCCCGAGGAACGCAAGGAAATGGGGCCGGCCCTAAACGGCCTCAAGGACCGCATCGCCGGCGCGATCGAGGAAAGAAAGCGCGCGCTTGAGGAAGAAGCGCTCAACAGGCGTCTCGCCTCGGAAAAGATCGACGTCACCCTGCCCGTCCGCCCCGAGCCGAAGGGCCGCGTCCATCCCGTCAGCCAAGTCACCGAAGAAGTCGTCGCGATCTTCGCGGCGATGGGCTTTGACGTCGCCGAAGGACCCGACATCGAGGACGACTTTCACAATTTCACGGCCTTGAATTTCCCCGCCGACCATCCGGCGCGCGAAATGCACGACACCTTCTTCTTCAAGGAGAAAAAGGACGGCGCGCGCCTGCTCTTGAGGACCCACACCTCGCCCGTGCAGGTGCGGACAATGATGACGAAAAAGCCGCCCATCCGCATCATCATCCCGGGGCGGACCTTTCGCTGCGATTCCGACCAGACCCACACGCCGATGTTCCATCAGATCGAAGGGCTCGTCATCGACCGCGAAACCCATATGGGGCATCTGAAGGGAACGCTCGAAGCTTTCGCCAAGGCCTTCTTCGAAATTGAAAGCGTAAAGACGCGTTTTCGCCCGCATTTCTTTCCGTTTACGGAGCCTTCGGCGGAAATGGACATCGGCTATGAGCGGATCGGAAACGAGATCCGGATCGGCGCCGGCGCGAAATGGATGGAGATATTGGGCTGCGGCATGGTGCATCCGAATGTCCTTCAAAATTGCGGGCTTGATCCGGATGAATTCCAGGGCTTTGCCTTCGGCTTGGGGCTCGACCGCCTCGCCATGCTGAAATACGGCATCCCGGATTTGCGGGACTTTTTCGCCGCCGATGCGCGCTGGCTCGAACATTACGGCTTCGACGCGCTCGACGAGCCGAGCCTCGCGACGGGCCTCAGCCGATGAGCATGCGCCCATGAAATTCACCCTCTCCTGGCTCAAGGAGCATCTTGAAACCGAGGCCTCGCTCAACGATGTCGCCCGGACGATGATCGCCGTCGGCCTTGAAGTCGAAGCGGTCGACGATCCCGCCGAACGGCTCAAAGCCGTCACCATAGGGGAGGTGCTGGCGGCCGAGAAACATCCGCAAGCGGATAAACTCAAGGTCTGCAAGGTCGCGACCAAGGACGGCGTTTTGCAGATCGTCTGCGGCGCGCCCAATGCGCGCGCCGGATTGAAGGTCGCCTATGCGCCGGTCGGCGCCTATGTGCCGGGCCTCGGCGTTGCGCTAGCCAAGGCGACCATTCGCGGCGTCCTGTCGCACGGCATGATGTGCTCGGCGAAGGAGCTTGAGCTCGGCGACGACCATGACGGCATTATCGAGGCGCCGGCCGATGCGAAAGTCGGCGAGCCCATCGCGAAATGGCTCGCGCGCGAGCCCGTCATCGACTTCGAGGTCACGCCAAATCGTCCGGATACGAATGGCGTCGACGGCGTCGCCCGCGACCTCGCCGCCGCCGGGCTCGGCCGGCTCGTCACGACAAGGCCGGCGCCGGTGAAGGGCGCCTTTCCGTCGCCGCAGAAGATCGGCCTCCATTTCCCGCCGGGCGAGGAAGCGGCCTGCCCCGTCTTCGCCGGGCGCATCGTTCGGGGAGTGAGGAACGGCCCCTCGCCGAAATGGCTCGCCGACCGGCTTAGCGCCATCGGCCTCCGGCCGATCAGCGCGCTTGTCGATATCACGAACTTTCTCTCCTATGATCGCGCCCGGCCGCTCCATGTCTACGACGTCGACAAGCTTCGGGGCGAAATCTCGGCGCGGCTCGGGCGCAAAGGCGAGCGTTTCCTCGCCCTCGACGGCAAGACCTATGAAGTCGACGAGACGATGACCGTCATCGCCGACGAGGCTCGCGTCCTCGGCCTTGGCGGCGTCATGGGCGGAGAAGAATCGGGGTGTACGGAGGAAACGACGAACGTCTTCATCGAGAGCGCCTATTTCGATCCTCTGCGCACGGCGAAGACCGGCCGCAAAACCGGGATTCATTCCGATGCGCGCCACCGCTTCGAGCGCGGGGTCGACCCCGCCTTTGTCATTCCGGGCCTTGAAATGGCGACGCGGCTCATCCTCGACCTCTGCGGAGGAACGCCGAGCGCGATCGAAATCGCCGGCGCCGTCCCGGCCGTGCAAAAGACAATCGCCTTTCCGCCGAGCGAAACGCGCCGCCTTCTCGGACTTGATATTCAAAACGCCGACATGGAGCGCGTGCTGACGGCGCTCGGCTTTTCCGTCGTCCGCGCCGAGCCCTGGCTCGTCGACATTCCGAGCTGGCGCCCCGACATAGCGGGCAAGGCCGATCTTGTGGAAGAAATCGCGCGGATCATCGGCTTCGACAAGCTCGCCTCGACGATGCTGCCGCCGCTCGCCGCCGTCGAAGACCCGAAGCTGACGGAACGCCAAGACCGGCGCCGCCGCGCGCGGCGCGCGCTCGCGGCCCGCGGCATGCTTGAAGCCGTCACCTGGTCCTTCACGAATGAGCGCGATGCGGCCTTGTTCTGCGAGGGAGCGGACTGGCTTTCCGAAAAGGGGCTCCTTCTCGCCAATCCGATTGCGTCGGATCTCGGCGCGATGCGCCCGTCGATCCTGCCCAATCTCGTCGCGGCGCTGCAAAGGAACGCCGATCGCGGCCGCGCCGATCTCGCCCTTTTCGAGGTCGCGCCCGTTTACGCCGGCGATCGTCCTGAGGATCAGGAAACCGCCGCGTCGGGGGCGCGCCTTTCAAATCCGCCGCGTCATTGGCAAGGCGCAGCGCCCGTCGCGGACGCCTTCACGGCGAAGGCCGACGCGCTCGCCGCCCTCGAAGCCGGCGGCGCGAATACGGCCAATTTGCAGACGACGGACGATGCGCCGGCCTGGTTTCACCCAGGCCGTTCCGGCGTGTTGCGCCTCGGGCCTAAAATCGCGCTTGCGCATTTCGGCGAGATCCATCCGCGCGTGCTGAAGGCGATGGATGTCGACGGGCCGGTCCTTGCTTTCGAAGCGTTTGTCGACCGCATTCCGCCCTCGAAGACCAAGGCGGCGAAAACGAAGCGGGCGCTTGACGCCTCGGCGCTGCTGCCATTGACGCGCGATTTCGCTTTCGTCGTCGCCGAAAAGGTGACCGCCGAGGCGTTGCTGAAGGCCGTCGCGGGCGCCGACCGAAAGCTCATCGCCGGCGTGCGCCTTTTTGACGTCTATCGCGGCCGAGGCGTTCCCGAGGGCATGAAATCGCTCGCCGTCGAAACGCGGATTGAGCCGCGGGACAAGACCCTCGCCGAGGAGGAGATCGAGGCGCTGTCGGCGCGGATCGTGGCGGCGGTTGAAAAGGCGACCGGCGGCGTGCTGCGGGCCTGAGGCGAGTTGTAAAGCGCCCCCGTCCGGGCTAAGGAAGCCGCCTTCGCGGGAAGACGCCTCCCCGATGGCCGCTTTAGCTCAGCCGGTAGAGCACATCATTCGTAATGATGGGGTCGCGTGTTCGAGTCACGCAAGCGGCACCAGAAATTTCAATAAAATTAGTGGGTTATGGAAGGGACGATTTCTCCAAATCGCCCCCCGCCCCAGTAGGTAACAAGGGCTCGAAGACATTCGCGCAAAGAAGCCAGGAATTTTTTTGTCGATGATTGGAGAGTTATTCGGAGCAAGCCTTCGCTTTTAATGCGTGTCGCCTCTTGCGAATGAACGAGTCATTAGCAACCACCTAAAGTAGGATTCGCTCACCGCCGGAGATCGCCTGATGCAGCTCGAAAGCCCGTTGGTTACGACTTTGGTCGCGGGGATCGTGCTGGCCTTTCTGTTCGGTGCCCTCGCCAATCGCTTCAAGCTGCCGCCGCTCGTCGGCTATCTCATCGCCGGCGTCGCTGTCGGTCCCTACACGCCCGGCTTTGTCGCCAACCAGTCGCTTGGCGGTCAGCTTGCCGATATTGGCGTCGTCCTTCTCATGTTCGGCGTCGGATTGCAGTTCTCGCCTAAAGACCTGATGAGCGTGCGCGCGCTCGCCATTCCGGGCACGATCGGACAAATCCTGCTCGCTACGCCCCTTGGCATGGGCCTTGGCCTCGCTCTCGGCTGGGACATTGAGGCAGCGCTCCTTTTCGGCTTCGCCCTCGTCGTCACCTCAACCGTCGTTCTCCTTAAAGCGCTGCAAGACAGACGGCTTGTTGAAACCGAACGCGGGCGCCTCGCGGTCGGCTGGGCGATCGCCGAAGACCTCGCCACCGTTTTCGCTCTCGTCATGATTCCGGCGATTGCGAGCCTTTCCGGGGCAGCGACGCTTCACGATCCTCTTGCGGCTCAACTCTTCGGACCAAATGCGGGACTTTCCGGCGTGCTCACGCTGACACTGCTGAAGATCGTGGCGTTTATCGGCCTCATGCTCGTTATCGGCAAACGCTTTATTCCCTGGGCGCTACACGCAACGGCGCATACCGGGTCGCGCGAACTTTTCCGTCTTGCGGTCCTTGCAATCGCGCTCGGCGCGGCGCTCGGCTCATCGCTGCTCTTTGGCGTGTCGCTCGCCATCGGCGCCTTTTTCGCCGGCATGATCCTCGCCGAAAGCGAATTGAGCCAGCGCGCCGCACAGGAGACGTTGCCGCTTCGCGACGCCTTCGCCGTTCTTTTCTTCGTCTCGGTTGGGATGTTGTTCGATCCGACAATCCTGCTTCGCGATCCGCTCGCCCTCATCGCCACGGTCTTCATCATCGTCGTGGCGCGATCGGCGATCGTCATCGGTCTTGCCTGCGCCTTCCGCCATCCCGTCGCGACCGGCCTTACGATTGCGGCGAGCCGCGCGCAGATCGGCGAATTCTCGTTTATCATGGCAAGTCTCGGCGTTGCACTCGGCGTCCTCCCCGAGCGCGGGCAAGACCTCATTATTGCCGGCGCCCTTATTTCGATTATTCTCAATCCCGCCTTGTTCTGGCTTTTCGAGCAGCTTGAAACTCGATTGCCGGCTCAACGGCGCAAGATGGCGGCGGCGCCGAAATCAACCGACAATGCGCCGCCTGCTGAGAAAGCTCCTCCTCAAACTGCTGCTTCGCCTCCAGAAGCAGCACGCACGCCTGACGCCCCGAAGATGGAGGACGAAGCGCCGTCGTCAACAACGAAAAGCGATCATGCGATCATTATCGGCTATGGCCGCGTCGGCAAAGCGATCGCCAGGGGACTTGCCGACATGAAGGCGCCGTTCATTGTCATCGAAGATGCGGCTGATCGGGTCGAAGAGGCGCGAGCGGCCGGGTTTGAAGTCATTGTCGGCAATGGCGCGGCGTCCGACACGCTCAATCTCGCCAATATACGTAATGCGCGCTCATTGATGGTGGCTATTCCGACGGTCTTTGAAGCCGGCGCGGCAGCAGAGCAAGGCCGCAAACTTAATCCAGACCTTTGGATCATCGTGCGCGCGCATTCCGAGAATGAAGAAGCGCATCTTAAAAACCTCGGCGCCAGTGTCGTTGTTCTCGGCGGCCAAGAAATTGGATTGAGCATGCTTGCACAGCGCCCAACCTAGAGTGACGGGGACGACTTGTCATTTATTGACCGGCAAACCGCGGAATAAGACGCTTGACTTAATGGCAAAGATTGTCAATTATTGTCAATCTTTTAAATGTCGGCAATTGGACGTCCTTATGGCCACGATGAATATTTCCCTTCCCGACGAGCTGCGCGCCGTCGCCGAAACGCGCGTCAGGTCCGGCCTTTATGCAAATGTCAGCGACTATGTGCGGGCGCTGATCCGTCAGGATCAGGAGAATCAGGATAAGAAGGCGCGCCTAATGGCGATACTCGACAAGGCCGAAGGGGAAATCGCCGCGGGTGAATTCCTCGAACTCGGCGCGGGCGACGATATCGCAAGCTATTTCCGGGCGGTCAGAAAGCGTGGCAAGAAAAAGAAAGCTGCGGCTGAGTAAGACGGCCGAGGCCGATATTGAAAACATCGATTTCTATTCCTTCGAAAAATGGGGCGAGGCGACCGCGCAAACTTACATGGCGCAAATCGAAGCGCGCCTGAAAGCGCTGCGCGATAGGCCGAACGCCAGAATTACCGCGCCTGCCTCGCCGGCCGGCATGTCGTCTATTACCGCGTCGAGGACGAATTCATCTATGTTCTGACGATCCTGCATCACAGCCAGAATCACGCGGCGTTTCTCAAAGACTTTGAAGAAGATTGAGTGGGAATTCACGTCGGCGCCTTCAGTTACCGAATATCTCTCCAAGTAGTCCTCTTTCAGGCGGAACCTCCGCCGCGGTGGTTCGTTTCGTATTGTCGATTTTGTCGAATGGCGCCCGAAAGTCCTTTTTCTAATTGGCTGAGTTCATTTCTCTGCGCGTCAAACTCGTTACAGAGACTTACTGCGGTGACGCTTCCGTTTTCTGCGCAATACGTTTGGAGCGACGCAAGCAGGTTGTTGGCGCGTCCGAACTCCAAGCCCAGCTTGTCGTATAGGGCGTCAATATCCCTATCGAGGCTCCATATCTTCTGCTCAATCCTGTACGCTTTTTGATCGGCGCCATATTCTAGATCGCTGCCGGGAGCGAAAATGTTTGCAAGGCGCTTCTGTTTGCGGAGTTTCTTATAAAGATCGCTGTACCAACATTGCGATGCCGTAGAGCATGGATATCCGTGCTCTCGTCGGTCGAAATTTCGCCCGCCTCCGGCGAGAAAGCGGCCTCACGCAAGAGGAAATCGAGACCCGCTCGGGTTTCAGCCAGCAATATGTCAGCGGCCTCGAAAGAGGCCGGCGAAACCCGACAATTATTGTCTCGATCTTCGAATTGGCCCAGGCGCTCGGGGTCGATTATCTCGAATTGCTGAAGCCCGCCTCAGAGTGGCGCGCCGCGAAGTGCCGGAAGCAGCAATAACGATGCTTCCGCGGACAGCGCAAAAGCGCGTCATAACGTCAGGTCCTATCCTCCTCGCCAACCCGTGGGAGGGCGGAGAAATAGAGGCAGTGCCCCGATTGCGCGTGGTGCGTACCGCTTCTCAGCGTTCGTATGTGTCGAATAATTAAAACAAAAGGCGAGCCTGAGGCCGCCTCTTGATCTTAAAAAAGATTTTGTGCCCTTAATGGGCTTGTTAACGGGTGGTCCTCGATCCCTGAGCGGCTAAACTCTCAAGTACACCCGAAAGTTAG
>JBFXBB010000037.1:0-13835 GCA_050183685.1 Amphiplicatus sp. | reverse complement strand
CCGCTCTCGTTGAAACAAGGGAAAGCCTCATCCTGAGGAGCGGGCCGGAGGCCCGCGTCACGAAGGATGGGCCGCGGGAGCGCCGACATGCCTGAGCTTCCCGAAGTCGAAACGGTGCGCCGCGGGCTCCTTCCGGCAATGGAAGGGGCCCGTTTTGCGCAAGTCGAGACGCGCCGCGCCGATCTGCGTTTTCCGCTCCCCGCTCGTTTCGCCGCGCGTCTTGTCGGCGCGCGGGTCCTCTCGCTCGCCAGGCGGGGGAAATACCTTCTCGCCGGGCTGTCGAATGGCGAGACGCTTCTCATGCATCTCGGCATGTCGGGGCGCTTCACGATCGACGCGCATGACAGGCCGGGGCGTTTTCACCGCGCCCCGGACGCCGACCCTCGCCACGACCATATCGTGTTCGACATGGCGGGCCCCGCGCCCGCGCGCATTGTCTATAACGATCCGCGCCGCTTCGGCTTCATGGATCTCGTCGACACGGCGGGGCTTGAGGCGTCGCGGCATTTGGCGGGGATGGGGCCGGAGCCCTTGAGCGAGAGCTTCACCGCCGACATCTTCAACGCGGCCTTGAAAGCGCGCTCGGCGCCGGTGAAGGCGGCGCTTCTCGATCAGCGCGTCGTCGCCGGAATTGGCAATATCTATGCCTCAGAGGCGCTGTTTCGGGCCGGCGTCTCGCCGCGGCGGACGGCGCGCAGCGTCGCCGGGACGCGGGGCGCGCGGCTCCGCGCGGCGCTGATCGACGTCCTTACCGAGGCGATCGGCGCCGGCGGCTCGTCCTTGCGGGACTTCGCCGGGACCGAGGGCGCGCTCGGCTATTTCCAGCGCCGTTTCAAGGTCTATGACCGCGCGGGCGCGCCCTGCCCGATCTGCGCCGCGCCCATCCGCCGCCTCGTTCAATCGGGCCGGGCGACGTTTTATTGCGGGGCCTGCCAAAGGTGAGGGATTAAGGATGACGGCGATCGATCCCCGCGGCCCATCCCCCGCGGCCCATCCTTCGTGACGGCGCTTGCGCGCCTCCTCAGGATGAGGCCCATGCTTGTTGCAATAGTGCGCAGCCTCATCCTGAGGCGCGCCGAAGGCGCGTTGCGAAGGATGGGCCGCGAGCGCGCCGATCGAGATGAAGTGCTCGCCGCGCTAGGGATGACGGCGGAGAAGACGCTAATCTCCAGTCCCTCGTCCCTATTGCCTTGCCAGGCCCTCGCCGCTATACACCCACCGCCTCCTCCTCGGGGCGGCGAAACGCTTCCATGTGTGAGATCTTATGGCGAACACCTCTTCAGCGAGGAAAATGGTGCGCAAAATTGCGCGCCGCACCGACATCAACAAGATGCGGCGCACGCGCGTGCGCTCCTTCGTCAGAAAGGTCGAGGAAGCAATCGCCGCGCGCGACAAGAACGCGGCCGATCTCGCATTCAAGAATGCGCAGCCGGAATTGCACCGCGCCGTCACTAAGGGCGTTATCAAGAAGCTCGCCGCCGCGCGTAAACTGTCGCGTCTATCGGCGCGCATTAAAGCGCTGTCGGCCTAGGCCGGCGCCGTCGCGGCGCGCGCGTCGTTAAAGCGATTAAGCTCTGTCGACGATTCGGCGCGCCCTTTTTCATTCTTCATTTGACCGCGCCCGCTTAAGGCGTAACATGTGCGCCTCAGTTTCTTTTTTCCGTTAAAGTTATCGTTCTTGTTCGTTGCGTTGCGTGCGCACGCAGTGCCGACGCACTGAGCGCGCAAATTTTTTTTACGCAATCATCAAGCTAAGGATTTGATTTTTATGAAGAGCGCAAAACTAAACGCGAATCGCGGCGAAAATTTACACGCGCGCGGCGATCTTCGTCTTGACGCAAAAGCCTCTATGAACTTAATATTAACCTATCATCGCAACGTACACAGATGATTTGTAAGGTTGCTTTTGCTTTTAGTGCTGATCGCATAAACGGACCTGCAAGTGCATGGGGATTTGCCGGTTCTATCGCATCCAACGCGTGACATCGCGAACCAGAAGGCGGACAAATGGGCAGGGGTCATTCACTTCCACGCTGCAACGTTTCCATCGGCGAAGCCAGCGGGAAGTCTCTCGATTTTCTGTTGTAGCCCGGCTTCTTTTTGCGCGTCCGGCATGGCGGGGCGCGCCTCTCACCAGATCAACTGTTGTTCCGTCTGCGGATTAAACGCAGAGGGCGCGGCTTTGGGCGGATAATCGAATTTTGGGATTTGCTATGACGGACGAGCATTTTGGCGAACGGCCAGTTGGCGAACCGCCGGTTGGCGGAGAGCAGGGCGGACGAGGGGACGACTTCCTCAAATTTCAGGCGGCGCTCAATCGCCGCTTCGGGGACGCGATCGTCTCTTCCTGGATGTCTGATTTGCAGCTTGAGCGCATGACCGACGACAGCGTGACGCTGTCGACGGAATCGCAATTGCGTTGCGACACGCTTGACCAACGCTTTATTCCTTTGATGAAGGACGCATGGTGCGAGGAGGTGCGCCCGATCAGGCGCATGTCGATCGTCATCCGCGCCCGCCTCAGCGCCGCCTCGGCGCGTCTTGGGGCTCTTACGCAAAATGCGGGGACGGCGCCGATGAATGGCGGGGCGTCGACGGGCGCATTGCGCGACGGCGCGCCCCTGCCGAACGGCGCCGCTTTTCCAGCGAAAGGCGGCAAGGCCGCGTTCAACTTTGCGGGGCTTCAGGCGAAACGCCAGAGTGAGGAGCGCGCCTATGCGCTCGACGAGCTTCTATCGCCGCTCGATGAGCGCTCGACCTTCGAGCGTTTCGCGGTCGATGAGTCGAACCGCATGGCCTATGCGGCCGCGCGCCACGTCTTCGTCAAAGACGCGCCGGCCGAGGTCATCTATGTGCACGGGCCTTCGGGGATCGGTAAAACCCATCTCCTGCACGCCGTCGGCAATGAGTGGAAGCGGCTTTATGGGAGGGAGAGCTGCGCCTATCTCGCCTATCACAACATCACCGCGGGCTGTTCGGACCTCGCCTTCAAGAATGGCGGCCTTCACGCCCTGCATAAGGACCTTCTCGCCAAGGGCGTCGTTCTGATCGACGACATCCATCTCCTCGGCGGGGCGCCGCGTTCGCAGACCGAAATTCTCAATCTCATCAACGCCTCGCTCGCGAGCGGCAAGCGCCTTGTGATCGCCGGCGAACTCGCTCCGGCGAAGCTCGCCGAGGCGAAGATCATGGACCGTCTCGCCGACCGGCTGTCGGGCGGCCTTGCGGTCGCGATGGCGCCGGGCGGCGCGAGCCTCAGGGCGGAGGTCTTGAGGAAACGGCTCGATGCGGCCAGCGTGAAATGCGTCGTCACGGCGGAGGCGATCGATTATGTGGCGCGCGAATTCCAGCAAAGCATGCGCGAGACGCTCGGCGCGCTCAACCAGCTTCTCCTGCTCTATGGAGAGACGCCGGCGACCGTCGGCCTCGATGAAGCGCGCGCGGCGCTTCGCGCGCGCCTGACCGAGCGCCGGCGCATCCCGACCCTCGACGAGGCGTTGAGCGAGACGGCCAAGGTCTTCGGCGTGACGGTCGAGGAATTGAAGGGCCGCGGCCAGCCGCAGCGGCTGGCGCGGGCTCGGCACGGCTTTGTCTGGGTCGCCCGCGAACATCTCAAGGAGTCTTTCCCGCGGATCGCGCGGACCCTGCAAAGAGACCATACGACCGCCATGTCCGGCTATCATCGCGCCGGCGCGCTGATCGAGCGCGACAAGAAGTTCCAGGCCGCCGTGAAGGCGATCCGCGAGGGCCTCGGCCTGCCGGAAGAATAGCGCTGCGAAAAGAATTTGAGATGGCGAAAAAGGGCGCGATATCGGCCCTTTTTCGCCGCGGGGATTCCTGTAGGGCCGCAAGCCTAGAGCGCCGGATTGATATGAATCAGAGCTCTGCGGTCCATCCTTCGTGACGCGGCCCTTGCGGGCCGCTTCTCAGGATGAGGCTGTGCAATATTGCAACAAAGCACGGCCTTATCCTGAGGAGGCGCGAAGCGCCGTCACGAGGGATGGGCGGCGCGCCCGCGGCCTCCGGCGTCCGAATTAAGACGCGGCGGCGATTGAAAAAAGGGCCCGGTAGGGGCTCTTTTTCATGCTTCTAACATCCCGCTTTTACTGGCGTTTCTGGGGCCTTTTCGTCTATACTCAACGCTTTCACGGAACGGCGATTCGCGAGGTTCTGGGCCTGGCGGGATCGCCGAATTTTCATGCCGTCGTCGGCGACGAAGGCGCGGCGCCGTCAAACGCGGCGCGCCTTCGTCAAAGACATCCGAAAAGCCCGAGAGGCGAGGTCTTGGAATGAAGGTCACGATAGAACGCGCGGCGCTGGTCAAGGCCCTCGGTCACGTGCAGAGCGTCGTCGAGCGGCGCAACACGATTCCGATCCTGTCGAATGTCCTGATGCAGGCCGAGGGCGGCGCGCTCGTCCTCACCGCGACCGATCTCGACATCGAGATTTCGGAATCGGCGCCGGCCGACGTCGCCAAAAAGGGCGCCGCGACCGCGTCCGCCGTCATGCTGCACGACATTGTCAGGAAGCTTCCCGAGGGCGCGCAAATCGGTCTTTCCGTCATCGAGGAGGAAGGGCGCCTCAAGATCAGCGCCGGGCGCTATGAGGGCGAGCTTGCGGTCCTGCCCGACGAGGATTTCCCGACGCTCCAGGCCGGCGATATGGGCGTGTCCTTCTCGACGCCGGCGGCCGATCTGCGCCGGCTTTTCGCAAAGACGCGTTTTGCGATGTCGCAGGAAGAAACGCGCTATTATCTGAACGGGGTCTATCTTCACGCCTTCGCGGAAGGAAAGGCGCGGCTCCTGCGCGCCGTCGCGACGGACGGCCACCGCCTCGCCCGGCTCGACGCGGCCCTGCCGGCCGGCGCCGAGGCGATGCCGGGCGTCATCGTGCCGCGAAAAGCCGTCGCCGAACTCGCGCGCCTTCTCGACGACGCCGAGGAGACGGTCGAGATTTCCGTTTCCGAGGCGAAAATCCGCTTCGGCTTCGGCGCGGGCCATCTCACCTCGAAATTGATCGACGGGACGTTCCCCGATTATGAGCGGGTCATCCCCAAAGCGAACGCCAATATTTTAAAGGTCGACGCCAAGGATTTCGCCGGCGCCGTCGATCGCGTCTCGACCGTTTCGGCCGACCGGACGCGCTCGATCAAGCTCGCTCTGGAGCGCGACCGGCTGCGCCTCGCCGTCAACAATCCGGAAGCGGGAAGCGCGCTCGAAGAACTCTCGGTCGATTATGGCGGCGAGCCTTTGGAGATCGGATTCAACGCGCGCTATCTCCTCGACGTCGCCGCGCAGATCGACGGCGAGACCGCGACCTTCCGCCTCGCCGATCCGTCCTCGCCGACGGTCGTCGTCGACGAGGAAGACGAGCGCGCGCTTTACGTGCTGATGCCGCTTCGGGTGTAGGGCGGATCGCTCCTCCCGCTCCTTCCGGCGAAAGCCGGGATCCAGTCCCGCCTTCGCCTGGGTCCCGGCTTTCGCCGGGATGAGCCGCAGAAGAAACGTTGAATGACAGTTTGATAGGACCATCCTTGCCGAACGCCGCCGTCAAAACCGATTTCACGACCGCCTCGCGCGGCGCGCGGTTCCGTCGGCTGACGCTGACGGATTTTCGCTCCTACGCCCGCGCCGAGATCGCGCTCGACGGCCGGCCGGTCGTCCTTTCCGGTCCGAACGGCGCTGGCAAGACGAACATCCTTGAGGCGGTCTCGCTTTTGGGGCCGGGAAGGGGCGTGCGTTCGGCGCGGATGGACGAACTCGCGCGGATCGAGGGACCGGGCGGCTGGGCCGTCGCGGCGCGGCTCGACGCGGCGGGCGAGGACATCAAGCTCGGCGTCGGCGCGAGGGCCGCGGCGCCCGACCGGCGCGAATGCCGCATCGACGAGTCCTCCGTCTCCGGACCATCGGCTTTTTCGGAGCATGTCCGCTTCCTCTGGCTGACTCCGGCGCAGGACCGGCTCTTCATGGACGCGCCGGGCGAGCGGCGCCGGTTTCTCGACCGCATGAGCCTTGCCCATGACGCCGCTTATGGCCGCGCGGCGAATGACTATGAGCTGGCGATGCGCCAGCGCCAGCGCCTGCTCGACGAGCGCCGCGGCGACGAGGCCTGGCTCTCGGCGCTCGAAGCGCAAATGGCCGAGGCGGGCGTCGCGCTCGCGGCGAGTCGGCGCGCGACCGCCGGCGCGCTTGTCGCGGCCGAAATCGCCTCGGCCTTCCCGGTCGGCGGCGCTTTCCCGGCGGCCGACATCGCGCTTCAGGGGCTCATCGAAACCATGCTCGCCTCGGCGCCGGCCGCCGATGTCGAGGAGGAATTCGCCGCGCGCCTCAAGGCGGGCCGGCGCGCCGACGCCGAGGCGGGGCGCGCCCTTCTCGGCCCGCATCGCTCCGATCTTCTCGTCGTCCATCGCGAAAAGGGCCGGCCGGCGCGGCTTTGCTCGACCGGCGAACAAAAAGCGCTGCTCATCGGCCTCGTTCTCGCCAATGCGCGCGCGCTCTCGCTCGGCCGGCGTTTCGGGCGCACGGCGCCGCTCATCGTCCTTCTCGACGAAATCGCCGCCCATCTCGACGAGGATCGGCGCGCGGCGCTTTTCGATATCCTGGACGCGCTTGGGTTCCAGGCTTTCATGACGGGCGCGGATCAATCCTTATTCGACGCATGGGGGTCGCGCGCGCAAAGTTTCGCCGTCGAAGACGGACGGATCACGGAGACAGAACTTGGCTGATGCAATGCAGGAAACGCCGATGGAAGAATACGGCGCCGATTCGATCAAAGTCTTGAAGGGCCTCGACGCCGTCCGGAAGCGGCCGGGCATGTATATCGGCGACACCGATGACGGCTCCGGGCTTCATCACATGGTCTATGAGGTCGTCGACAATGCGATCGACGAGGCGCTCGCCGGCCACGCCGATCTCGTCGAGGTCGTCTTGAACGAGGACGGCTCCTGCACGGTCAGGGACAATGGCCGCGGCGTTCCGACCGCGATCCATGCGGGCGAGGGCGTCTCGGCCGCCGAAGTCATTATGACGCAGCTCCATGCGGGCGGGAAATTCGACCAGAATTCCTACAAGGTCTCGGGCGGGCTTCACGGCGTCGGCGTTTCGGTCGTCAACGCCTTGTCGGAATGGCTCGATCTCAGGATCTGGCGGGGCGGCAAGGAGCATTACATGCGTTTCCGCATGGGCGTTCCCGAAGCCCCGCTTCGGGAAGTCGGTCCTGCGGACAAGACCGGCACGGAAGTGACGTTCCTTCCCTCCGATCAGATCTTCACCGGAACGACGTTCGACTTTGCGACTCTCGAACATCGCCTGCGCGAGCTCGCTTTTTTGAATTCCGGCGTCACCATTCGCCTCAAGGACGCGCGCCATGTCGAGGCGCATGAAGAGACGATGAATTATGACGGCGGGCTTGAGGCCTATATCGCCTATCTCGACGCGTCGAAATCGCCGTTGATATCGAAGCCCATCGCCTTCCGCGCCGAGCGCGACAATGTCGTCGTCGACGTCGCGATGTGGTGGAATGACGGCTATCATGAAAAGGTTCTCTGCTTTACGAACAACATCCCGCAAAAGGACGGCGGCACGCATTTGGCCGGTTTCCGCGCGGCGCTGACGCGCATCGTCAATCATTATGCGGAGAGCGCCGGCGTTGCGAAGAAGGAAAAGGTCGCGCTCACGGGCGACGATGCGCGCGAGGGGCTGACTTGCGTTCTTTCGGTTAAGGCGCCCGATCCGAAATTTTCCTCGCAGACGAAGGACAAGCTCGTCTCCTCCGAAGTCCGCCCCGTCGTCGAGGGCGCCGTCGCCGAAAAGCTCGGCGCCTGGTTTGAGGAAAATCCGGGCGAGGCGCGCAAGGTCGTCCAGAAAATCGTCGAGGCGGCCGCCGCGCGCGAGGCCGCCCGCAAGGCGCGCGAGCTCACCCGCCGCAAGACCGCGCTCGACGTCGCCTCGCTTCCCGGCAAGCTCGCCGACTGCTCCGAGCGCGATCCGGCGAAATCGGAGCTGTTCCTCGTCGAGGGCGATTCCGCCGGCGGCTCGGCGAAACAGGCGCGGAATCGCGACAACCAGGCGGTCCTCCCTTTGCGCGGCAAGATTTTGAATGTCGAGCGCGCGCGTTTCGACAAGATGCTGTCCTCCGATCAGATCGGCACGCTCATCACCGCGCTCGGCGCCGGGATCGGGCGCGACGATTTCGACCCGGGGAAGCTGCGCTATCACAAGATCATCATCATGACCGACGCCGACGTCGACGGCGCGCATATCAGAACGCTGCTGTTGACCTTCTTCTACCGCCAAATGCCGGAGCTCATCGCCCGCGGCCATCTCTTCATCGCCCAGCCGCCGCTCTTCAAGATCTCCCGCGGCAAGTTCGAGCAATATCTTCTCGACGAGAAGGCGCTCGAAGATTATCTCTATACGGAAGGCGCGGAGGGCGCGCAGCTTCTTCTCCGGGACGGCGAAGTCGTCGCCGGCGCCGATCTTTCCGATATCGTCGCGAAATCGCGCAAGGTCGACAGCGCGCTCGCCGATTTCCCGGCGCGTTTTTCGCGCGACATCATCGTGCAGGCCGCGCTCGCGGGCGCCCTCGCCGAGGCGCCGCAGGACGGCGCCGGCGCGCTCGCCGAAAAGGTCGCCGGCCGGCTCGACATGATCGCCGAGGAATATGAGCGCGGCTGGAAAGGCTCGGCCGACGGCGAGGGCGGCTATCTTTTCGAGCGCGAATTGCGCGGCGTCGCCGAGCGCCATCTTCTGCCGCGCGAACTCCTCGTCTCCGCCGACGCCCGCCGCCTGCAGGGCCTGATGCAAGCGCTCGCCGAGATTTTCGCCGCGCCGGCCGTCTTTGTGAAGAAGGAGCAGCGCGCGCCCGTGACGGGCCCGAGAACGCTGCTCGCCGCGGTTCGCGCCGCCGGCGAGAAGGGCGTGACGCTCCAGCGATACAAGGGTCTTGGCGAAATGAATCCCGACCAGCTCTGGGAGACGACGCTCGACGAACATGCGCGGGTGCTCTTGCAAGTGAAGGTGAAGGAGGCCGACGCCGCCGACGACATCTTCTCGCGGCTGATGGGCGACATTGTCGAGCCGCGGCGCGAATTCATTCAAGAAAACGCGCTGTCGGCGGCGCTCGACGTGTAAGCGCGTCCGCGTCACGAAGGAGGAGCCCGATGCTCCAATGCGGATTTATCGCCGCACGCTCCAGACGGCGGACACGGGGGGCAAGCGCGGCCTCACCGCGTCCCGTAAATCCTGTCCCCCGCATCGCCGAGACCGGGCAGGATATAGCCCTTCTCGTTCAATTCCCGGTCGAGCGCGGCCGCATAGACGGGCGTGTCCGGATGGGCGGCGATGAAATGCGCGACGCCCTCCGGGGCCGCGACGAGGCAGAGGAATTTCAACCGCTGCGCGCCCTTCTCTTTCAAGCGCGTCACCGCCGCGACGGCGGAGCTTCCCGTCGCCAGCATCGGGTCGACGACAATGACGAGGCGCTCGTCAAGGGCGTCGGGGACCTTGAAGTAATACTCGACCGGCGCCAGCGTCTCGTGATCGCGATAAATGCCGATATGGCCGACCCGGGCCGACGGCACAAGGTCGAGCATCCCTTCGAGCAGGCCGTTTCCGGCCCTTAAGATCGACACGAAGCAGAGCTTCTTGCCTTCGAGCGTCGGGAACCGGCCGCGTTCGAGCGGGGTTTCGATCTCGATCTCGGTGAGCTCCAAATCCTTCGTCACCTCATAGCACAGAAGCAGGCTGATCTCGCGCAGAACCTCGCGGAAAAGCCCGGTCGGCGTCGATTTCTCGCGCAGAAGCGTCAGTTTGTGCTTGACCAGCGGATGATGGATGATTGTGAGATTCTCGGCCATGCGCCCGTTCCTTTGTCCCAGCGCCTTTGCGTCAATGTCCCTTATGCCACGACTTATCCGGAAGGAGCACCGAAGAATGTCCGACATCACCGATATCGACCGCCGCTTCGCCGCGCTCGCCTTCGAACAAGCCAAGAAGAGCTATGCGGAAGGGGGCCTGCCGATCGGCGCCGTCGTCGCGCGGCGCAGTACGCTCATCGGTTTTGGCCACAATCAGCGCGTCCAGCATGGCGATCCGACCGCGCATGGCGAAATGGACTGCCTGCGCCATGCGGGACGCCAGAAATCCTATGCGGACGTCACTCTTTATACGTCGCTTTCGCCCTGCATGATGTGCGCCGGGACGATCGTGCAGTTCAAAATTCCGCGCCTCGTCGTCAACGACACGAAGAATTTCGGCGGCAATGAGGAATTCTTGCGCGCGCGCGGCGTCGAGGTGATCGACCTCGCCCATGAGGACTCGATCGCGCTGATGGCGCGCTTCATCAAGGAAAGCCCGGCGCTTTGGAATGAGGATATCGCGGCCTAAAGCAGCGGGCGATCAATCCGAGCCAGAGCCCCCGCGGCCATCCTTCGGGACGGCGCTTGCGCGCCTCCTCAGGATGAGGCTGCGGGGGTGTTGCAACAAGGCGAGGCCTCATCCTGAGGAGCGGCCCTTAAGGGCCGCGTCACGAAGGATGGGCCGGGAGCGCCGATCGAGATTAATCGCCGTATGATCTGGCCTGCGGCAAAAAGTTACTCATTCTGAAAATCATTCGCAAAGTTATTGCAAGTCATTCGCATCTACGCTAGAGCCCCTCCAATCGGGGCGGCGGCGGGCGCCGTCCGTTATCTCAAAGAGGGGCCGCGCGTGCCGGAATCATCGATCAAGCAACCGAAATCATTGCGCTTTTTAAAAGGGACCGCGGCGCTGGGGCTGGCCGGGGCAGGGCTCGTCGCGCCCGCGGCGCAGGCTGCCGACGAGGCGCTCGCCTATCGCGGCGACGAGGTCGTTGTCGAGGGCGAGCGCCGGGGCTCGAACCCCTATGCCGACCCCGCCGCGCCCTACAAGATCGACCGTTCGTCCTCGTCGAAACTGACCGAGGACATTCTCGACACGGCGAAATCGATCGCCGTCATCCCGAAAGAGCTGATGGCGGATGCGGGCGCAAAGAGCTTCCGCGACATCGTCAGGACGCAGCCCGGCGTCACCATCGGCACCGGCGAGGGCGGCAACGCCTTCGGCGACCGGATTTTCATCCGCGGCTTCGACGCGCGAAACGACGTCTATGTCGACGGCCTCAGGGATCCGGGCGTCGTGTCGCGCGAGGTTTTCGCCGTCGAGCAGATCGAAATTTTAAAAGGCCCGTCCGGGTCCTTTTCGGGACGGGGCTCGACCGGCGGCGCGGTCAGCCTCGTCTCCAAGGCGCCGCAGAACGCCGATTTCGCCGATCTCGAAGCGAGCGGCGGCGTTCCCGAAACCTACCGCGTCACGGCCGACGTCAACCACGCCGTCAGCGACGTCTTGCAGATCCGCCTCAACGGGCTTTTTCACGACAGCAAGGTCGCGGGCCGGAACGAGGTTTTCAACGATCGCTGGGGCGCGGCCGTCGCGATCGCCTGGACGCCGGTCGAAACGGTGCGTCTTTCCTTCGATTATTACCATCTCGATACGGATGAAATGCCCGATTACGGCCATCCCTATGACGTTGTGAACAATCGGCCTTTCGCCGTCGATCGCGACAATTTCTACGGCCTCGTCAATCGCGATTTCCGCGAGACCTTCGCCAATATCTATACCGGCAAGGCGGAATTTCAGCCGGCCGCGAATGTGACGGTGAAAAGCGTCGTCCGCGCCGGCAAGACCGGCAACGCTTATGTCGTCTCGGCGCCGGAGCGCCCCGATGTCAGCGATCCCGACCCGGCGAACTGGACGGCCCGCGCCAATCCGAAAAACCGCAATTCGGTGAATGACTATTTCGCCAACCAGACCGACGCCAATCTCGATGTGAGCGTCGGGCGCGTCGAGCATCATATCGTCGCGGGCTTTGAAGTCTCGCGCGAGACGATCGAGAACCGGCCCTTTTCCTTTCTCGATTCCGAGGATCCCTCGACCGGGCTTGCGATCGCGCCGACGACCGTGATCCAGAATCTCTTCTCGCCGGATCCGTTCGCGCCCTGGCCCTTTCCCCGCACGGAAAGCGGCGCCTATTCGATCGCGAAAATCGACTCAAGAGCGCTTTATTTCCTCGACACGATCTGGATCGGCGAGGCGGCGAGCCTTTTCGGGGGGCTGCGCTATGACGACTACACGATCGGGGTCGAATCGGTCGGCGGGCGCGGCGCCGGCGTCTTCCACAATGACAGCGATTTTCTGAACTGGCATGTCGGCGGACTGTGGAAGCCGGCCGCGAACGCTTCGCTTTACGTCTCCTATGGCTCGTCCTCCAATCCGGCGGGCGAGCAGGTCGACGGGCTCGGCGACTCCTATGGCGGGATCACGGCGGCGACGGAAAATCTCGATCCCGAAAGGAACAGGCAGATCGAGATCGGCGCGAAATGGAATATCCTCGACGAGCATCTGGCGCTCACCGCCGCGCTTTACCGCATCAACAAGACGAATGCGCGCGTCCAGGTTCCGGGCGGGCTCATCGCGCTCGAAGGCGAGCAGCGCGTTCAAGGCTTCGAAATCGGCTTTTCCGGCAATCTCACCGAGCAATGGAGCGTTTATGGCGGCTTTTCGCTTCTCGATGCAAAGATCACGAAATCGCCCGATCCCCTCGAAATCGGCGCGAAGCTCCCGAATGTCGCGGAGAAAAGCTTTTCGGCGCTGACCCGCTATGACGTGACGGCGCGGCTTCATGTCGGCGGCGCGGCGAGCTTCCAGGGCGAGCGCTTCGGCGGGGTGACCGCCTCGATCGGGACCTTCATCCCGTCTTATTGGCGCTTCGACTTTTTCGGCGGCTATCAGCTCACCGACCGCGTCGCCGTCTCGTTCAACGTGCTTAATGCGACGGACAAGGTTTATTACGACGCGCTCTACCGGTCCTCGACGCCCTTCGCCTATATTGCGCCGGGGCGCTCGGCGCTGTTCTCGGTGGACGTGGAGTTGTAGTGTTGCGGCGGCGGCATGAGCGGTCCATCCTTCGTGACGCGGGCCTTAGGGCCCGCTCCTCAGGATGAGGCTTTCCCCTGTTGCAACAAGCAGGGCCTCATCCTGAGGAGCGGCCCGCAAGGGCCGCGTCACGAAGGATGGGCCGCGAGGACCGACAGTGCTCATTACGATCCCTTCTCTCCTTCCCCCGGATGAAATCGCCGCCTTCCGCCAAACCCTTGACGCGGCGTCCTGGGTCGACGGGCGGGCGACGGCGGGCGCGCAGTCCGGGGAGAAGAAACATAATCTGCAATTGCCGGAAGGCGCGCCCGAAGCGCGCCGCCTCGGCGAGGAGGTCCTCGCCGCGCTCGCGCGCTCGGCGCTTTTCGTTTCGGCGGCGCTGCCCCTGAGGATATTCCCGCCGCTCTTCAACAAATATGAAGGCGGCGGGCGGTTCGACGCGCATGTCGACAATGCGATCCGCGCCGTTCCCGGAACGCCGGTTCGTCTACGGACGGATTTGTCGGCGACGCTGTTTCTTTCCGACCCCGACAGCTATGACGGCGGCGAGCTCGTTGTCGAAACCTCGTTCGGCGCGCAGGAGATAAAGCTCGCGGCGGGCGATCTCGTTCTTTATCCGGCGTCGAGCCTTCACCGCGTCGCCCCGGTGACGCGGGGCGCGCGGCTCGCCGCCTTCTTCTGGATCCAGAGCATGATCCGCTCGAATGAGGACCGCGAAACGCTGTTCGATCTCGATCAGGCGATCCAGGCGCTCGCCGCCGAGAAGGGCCTCAATGATCCCGCGGTCCTCACCCTTTCCGGCGTCTATCACAATCTCGTGCGGCGTTTCGCGGAGACTTAGCCGCGCTGAGTGCGGCGAAGGCTAGAGCCCGCGGCCCATCCTTC
>JBFXBB010000036.1:0-14627 GCA_050183685.1 Amphiplicatus sp. | reverse complement strand
GTCGATCAATATCGAGCCGGCGTCGGCCGGAATAAGGCCGGTGATCATGTAAAAGCAGGTGGGTTTGCCAGCGCCGTTCGGCCCTAAAAGACCAACCACTTCGCCGCGACGCACGCCCATTGAAACGCCGCGCACGACGGGGCGGCGTTTGAACGTCTTGACGAGATTCTCGGCGAACAGCCCGCCGCCGCCCTCAACCACTTTGGGTTTGAGCTTGGAAGGCGGTCGCGCCGCCTCGGCGCGGTCTGTATCGATCGATGGCTGCATATCCTCGGTCATTAATCGGCGACTCTCTTTAACGATTGGTGAACCTAGAGTTCGAGGTCCGTCGACTTGGTATGAAAAATGCCCCGAATCCGACGTCCTCCCGGCGACGAGAAGCGCATCTGCCCGGTGTCGATCCAATAGACAAGAAAGCCCCCGCTCATCACGGTCTTGCCTTGAGTGATGACGACGTTGTCCGTCACGGTGATCGAACGGGCGCCCGAATCGTAAAGCGCGCTCTCGCCGGTGATGGCTTCTTTCCCATTCGAGTAACGCACGCGCCCGATTGCTTTCAGGCTGGTGAATTCATTGTTGTCGTTGAAAGTGGCTATGAGCTTGTCCGATGTCAGGATCGCCTCGCCCTGGATTGCGCGCACATTGCCGACCCAGGTCGCGACATCGTTAACGACTTCAAGGGAATCGCCGGTGATGTCGACCGGCGCCTCGCTATCGGGAACGAGTTGCGCCGACGCCGTTCCGCAGATGAGCGCCGCCATGCCGGCGGCAAGAGGGCTTCTCACTGGTCGCTCCCTTCTTGCTTCTTGCTTTCGGTTGCGCCTGCTTTCGCCTTTTCAGGGTAAAGGCGCATGCTGACATTGCCTTCGAACAAGACGCGGCCCTCATTGTTGAAGGCGCGCATCGAATCGGCGCGAAGCGCGCCGGCCGCGCCTTCGCCCTCGACCGGGCCGGTCGAGCGCACCGCCTCCTCGCTGATCGAGATGACGGCGGAATCGGTGCGCAATGTGTAGATTTCGCCGCCAATGTCGTGCTTGAGCGTGACGGCGTCCTTCAGCGTAAGGAGCTTCTCTTTGGACTGAAAGGTTCCAGAATTCGCCGAAACGACAGTGCTTTCGCTCCCGCCTCTCGTCATGGCTTTCGGCTTGATGAGCTCGACCGTTTCCGGGGCGCTGGGCGCCTGCAGCGCCGCGTCGGCCGTCACCTCATAGGGAAAGCCCTTGTCGTCGACGCCGGCGAAACGGGGATTGGCCATGCGCAATTGCTCGGGCGTCGCTTCGAGATTGGCGAAATCGTCTAAAAAGGCGTTCTCCCCGGCGTCGTGGCGCGTGTTGAGCGCCAGCGCGGCGATAAGCGCAAGCCCGACGACCGGCAGCGCGATCCTCAGCCGCCGAATGGCGAGGCTGCGCGCGGCGGCTTGGCTGCCTGTTATGCGCTGGCGCGTCGGCAGCGTGTCGAGGCGGCCGCGCGGCGCGCTGTCCCCCGTTCCGGTCGTCGCCGTCATGGTCATTGCTTGCAAATCAATAGGTTATCGTTGTTTTCCCTAGTGTCCTCCGGAGAGGCTTTCCGCGCAAGGGCGCCGCTAGGAATGGGCCAGAATATCCTCCTCGTTCCAGCCCGCGAGGTCGAGCGCGGCGCGGGCGGGCAGGAAATCGAAACAGGCCCTGGCGAGATGCGCGCGCCCCTCGCGAACCAGCATGGCGTCGAGTTTTTCGCGCAAGAGGTGAAGATAAAGGACATCGCTCGCAGCATAGTCGATTTGCGCCTCGGTGAGCGCGGCCGCGCCCCAGTCCGATGATTGTTGCTGCTTTGATATCTCGATATTGAGGAGCTCGCGCGCAAGGTCCTTGAGGCCGTGCCGGTCGGTATAAGTGCGCGCGAGCCGCGAGGCGATCTTGGTGCAATAAACGGGGGTCGCCGCGACGCCAAGCCAGCGCATGAAGGCGGCGAGGTCGAAACGCGCAAAATGCATGATCTTGAGAACCTTTGCGTCGGCGAGCAACGCCTTGAGGCGCGGCGCGGCATAGGTCTTCCGGTCGAGTTGAACGAGATGCGCCTCGCCGTCGCCTGACGAAAGCTGGACGAGACAGAGCGGATCGCGATGGGAGTTAAGGCCCATTGTCTCGCTGTCGACGGCGATGACGGACCCGAGATCGAGACCGGCTGGCAGATCACCGTGATGCAGATGGTTAACCATGCGCGCCGGTCTCCTTTTGAACGCGCGCCGCCCCGGCGGCCGCGACCTCGAAGGCCTCGACGAAGAGATGACGCTGGGCGTGGCTGCCGCCGATCAGATGGAGGCGCGGAAGGGCCGAGGCGAAGGCTGTCCGCGCGCCCTCATAATCGTCCTCGGCGAAGGCGAGGACGCCCCGCGCGATGGGCAGGGCCGCCTCGCGCCAGGCCGCTTGCGCCGGCCCCGCAAGCGCGTCCGCGCGCCGCGCCATCGAAGCGAGAAACGCCGCCGCCTCGCCGGCAAGGCCTCCACGGGCGAGGGCGTAGAGATAGTGGATGTCGTGAAAGGCGAAGAGATGCTCGCCGGCGCGCTTTCGCGCCTCGAAGGCGACCGGCGCCCAGCGCCCGCCGACATCGACGCCGCGCATTTCGAGCCGCCACAGCATCGAGACGGCGCCGATCTGCTCTTGAGGAAATTCCGGCCAGGCGCCCCAAAGGCGGGCGTCATAGATGGCGAGCGCCTCCTCGGGCCGGCCGAGCCCCAGACGGAAGAGCGCGGCGTGCCACCAATTATGATCGCGGATGAAAACGCCCTTCTTCTCCCAGGCGTGAGCGCAATGATCGAGCCAGCGCGCTCCGTCGCGCGCGCGGCCTTGCGCGTCCATCACATGGGCGACGGCGTGATGGGCCCAAACGTCGTCGATCGCGATTTCGACCGCCTTCAGGCCTTCCTCTTCGGCTTCCGCAAGGCGATGGTTCTGTTCGAGCGCGAAGGCGATCATGCCGTGCACATAGGGCCGTCCCGCATGGACGAGGCGCGCCCGTTCGCCAAAGCGCAAAAGCGCGACCCGATCTCCGAGATTGAAGGCGTGATATTGGCCCCATTTGATCGCCGCGAGATCGGCCGGCCAGCGCAGGGTGAGTTCGTCGAGCCGGGCGAGCGCCGCTTGGAAGTCGCAGGCCTGCCAGGCCTCGACCGCCGCGCAGAAGAGCCGCTCGCGGTCATGGCCGCCGCGGGCGGCCCGCATCCGCGCGAGATAGGGCGCGGCCGCCCGCCAGCCTTCCGCGCCTTCAAAGGCGAAATGGAGCGCCGCCGCATGGGCGTTCATCAGGGCGCTGGCGGGCGCGGCGTCGGCGGCGGCGAAGAGATCGCGAAGATTGGCGCCGTAGCTTAGAAATTCATGCACATAATGCTCAAACCCGCGCGCGGCTTCAGCGTTCGCGCCGGTCAGGGGCAGGTCGAAACAATCGCGGTCGGCGGGGGGCTCATGGATCATGGCCGCGGACCATAGACCGGGTATGGTCCGCAAGCCAGTCGCCGGAGCCGTTAGTCGCTGCGCATGATCCCGAGAATATTGAGGATGTGGACGAACAGCGTGATGAAGGAGCCGTAGAGCGCGAAGGCTCCGAAGATCGACGCCCGCTCGTTCATCGCCCCGCCCTCGGCGTAAAGCGACTTGATCATCTGCGTCTCATAGGCGGTGACGCCCGAGAAAACGAGGACGACAAGGCCCGAAGTGACGAGGCTCGCCATGCCGCTCTTGAAGAAGATCGCATTGACGATGATGGCGACGAGAAGCCCGAAAGTCGCCATGACGAGGAAGCTCGCCCAGCCGGTAAGGTCGCGTTTTGTCGTATAGCCGTAAAGGCTCATCGCGCCGAAGACCGAAGCGGTGATGAAGAAGGCCTTATAGATCTCGACCGCCGCGCCGCTCATCCGGAAATAAAAGAGCATGGGCGCGATCAGGAGACCCCAAGCGGCGGCATAGAGCCAGAACAGGCCGTGGGCCATTGCTTTCGAGCCGCTGAAGATCACGCGCGGCGCGAAGAACCCGATGCCGAGAATCGCGGCGAAAAGGACCCATTTCAACGGCGTCCCGGCGATGCCTGCGACAAGGTCCGGGCTCGACGCGACGGCCATCGAAATAAGCCCCGTGCCGGCGATCGCCAGGGCCATATAGTTGTAGACGCCGAGCATATAGCGGCGCAGGCCTTCATCGATCGCATAGGCGCCGGTTCCGGCGACCGATCCGCCGTAATTTCTGCGTAGGTCGTTCATGGGGGCTTGCTCTCCTTGCAGCAGACGCGGTTGAATATCGTGCGTCGGCGTTTTGCGTTCAAGATGGGTCGGAACGATTTTGGAGCAAAAAACAGGCGCAAATTCAATGGTTTGCCCGAGGCGTTTCAGTTGCGCCTCAGCCGCGCGGCGAAAAAACCGTCAAGGCCGCCTATTTCCGCCCACATGGACGGCAGGGTCCGCAGGTCGCCTGTCCGCGTCACCGCTTCGCTGAGGCCGCTGATTTCCTCTGGCGAGATCGGGACGCGCTTGAGGCTTTCGTGGCGCGCGAGCGCCGCCTCGATTTGGCGTTCGCCTTCTTCCGGGAGGAGCGAGCAGGTCGCGTAGACGAGAAGGCCGCCCTCGTTGAGAAGCCTCGCCGCCTTATCGATGAGCTGGGCCTGGCGTTCGGCGAGGGCGGCGATGTCTTCTTCTCGCTTCAACCAGAGGATGTCCGGATGGCGCCGCATCGTCCCGGTCGCCGTGCAGGGCGCGTCGAGCAGGATCGCATCGGCCTTAGTTTCCGGCGCCCAGTCCAGAATGTCGGCCTTGACGGTTTCGGCCGCGAGCCCTGTCCGGGCGAGGTTTTCCGAAACGAGTTTCAGGCGATGGCCGCTAATGTCGACGGCGGTCACATGCGCGCCGGCGGCGGCGAGCTGCACGGTCTTGCCGCCCGGCGCGGCGCAGAGATCGAAAACGCGTTTGCCGGCGACGTCGCCGAGAAGGCGGGCGGGAAGGGCGGCGGCGGCGTCTTGCACCTGCCACTTGCCCTCGGCGAAGCCGGCGAGCGCGGCGATATCGCCCGGCGCGCGCCGTCGCAGCGAACCGGTCGGCAGAACCGTCGCATCGAGGGCGGCGGCGAGGGCCTCGCGGTCGTCCGTATGAAGAGGGGTGAGATCGAGCGGCGGCTCGGGGCGGTGGGCGCGGGCGATCGCCCGCGCCGTCGCCGGGCCGTAAGCCCGATCGAGCGCCCGCCACAGCCAGCCCGGCGTATCGACCCGCTCGGGGAGTTTGTCGATCGCCGCTTTCCCGCCGCGCGCGATTTTTCGTACGACCGCGTTGACGAGTCCTGCATAGCCGGCCGTCTCCCGGAATGATTTTGCGAGCGCGACGGCGGTTGAGACCGCCGCATGGTCGGGCGTGCCGAGGAGGACCGATTGTGCGGCGGCGAGGCGAAGAATGTCGCTCGCCCTGGCGGCGCGTCGGGGCAGGGGCTTGTCGATATGGGCGCCGATCAGGGCGTCAAGCGCGCCGCGCCGGCGCAAGACGCTCGTTGCAAGAAGGCGCGCAAAGGCGCGGTCAGACCCGGCGAGCGCGCTGAAAGAACGGCATGTCGCCAATGCGTTGTCGAGCGCCGCGCCGCTCTCGATTAAAGTCAGAATGTCGAGCGCAGCCCGTCTTGCGGCGAGGCCAGCCGGCGCGGCGCTTTTTTTCATCGCAGTCATGCGGCTTCTATCGCCGCCGCCGCCTATTTTGTCATCATCGACGTTCAGCGTCTTTGCCGCCGCCGATCTTTCGCCTATGATCGGTCGGGCTGCGGCGTGGGGCGCGGCGTTTGGGCAAGGCGGGGTTTTCATGACGGGAAAGACGGCGGCTTCCTCAAAGATTGGGGCCGCAATCGCGGCGTTCGCCGGCGCGGCGGCGCTTGGCGGCGTCTCGGCGCGGGCGTCCGATCTTGTTTCCAATCCGCGCGGCATGGTCGCTTATTTCGACGCGGCGAGCGTCGGCGCCATCCTTTCCGAGATGGGGTTTGTCTGGCAGGAGCGTCATGCGCCCACCGGCCAGCCCTATCTTGCTGTGAGCGCCAATGGCGCGATCGCCTTCATGGTGATTCCGACCGCCTGCCAGGCGGCGAATTTCACGAATTGCGTCGGCCTCAACACGGTATCGATTCTCGCCGGCAAGAAATTTAATCATCAGACGGTGACGGCCTTCAATCAGCGCTACTGGTTTTCGACCGCCGGCATGACTCCTGACGGCGACAACGCCTATGTGAGCCGCTATGAGATTTCCGATTACGGCATTCCGCGCGGCAATATCGCGGCGAGCATTTTGAACCTTCTTGAGTTGTCGGATCGTCTACGCGCCGAGCTGTCGACGGCGGGCAGAACGGTCAGCCTTGAAGGCTACGCCAGCGACCTTGCGGCGCGAAGCCTCAACGCTCGTGCGCTCAAGGCAGTCGCGGGCGAGGAGGCGGTCCCGTCGATGACGCGCCATCAGGCGGCTCTTGAAGAAAACGCCGCGCTCATCAATGTCCTCATCAACGACGCCGACGCGCCGCGCAACAAGGTCGAGAATCTGACGGGGAAATAAAGCGGCGAGCCCGATCGGGATTTATCGCCTGCCGCTTAGCTCGTGCAATTATTCGGCGCGATGCAGAATTGCACCCGCGCCGAGCGGCGCGGCCAGCGCGTCGCAATCTTGTCAAAATTGACGCTCGGGATCAGCACTTTCGTCAACGGCGAGACATAGGCGTAGTCGATCTCGCCGACGATAAGCGACGTCGAGGGGTCAAGCAGCGAAGCGTCGGGAAGGTCGGCATAGACTGAGCCCGGCGCGTAGGGCGCGCCGCCGGCGTTGTCCCGGCTCCAATGCACGACGACGTCGTCGGTGTCGGGATCGATCACGAGGCTGACGAGGCGGATATCGGCGACGATCGGGCCTTGTGCGATGATTTGCTCGACGCCTTCGAAAAGATCGCTCGCCTGCGCGGCGCTGAGCTGGGTTTCCTGGGAAGCAAGGTCCGCGAGCGTGTTGACGGCGAGCGAGACGCGCCGGCTGACCGTGAGCGCGTTCGAGCCTTCCACGACCGCGAAGAAAAGGAAGATCACAATCGGCGCGATGAGCGCGAATTCGATCGCGGCGAGCCCCGCCCTGTCTGCGGCGAATCTATGAATTGAACGGTTCATTGCGGAAGATCGCGACGGAAATCATTTTGCGCGTCCCATCGGGCGCGGCGGCGAGATGGAGCCCGAGGGCGGGGTTGACTGGCTTGTACAAGTAGCAAATGCGTACGCGAATTATATCGCGCTCGGCGCCGACATTATAAGGCAGGGCGTTGACCGCGTCTTCATCCGCGTCGCGGCAGACCGGCGCCGACAAATCGGCCGCGAGCGCGGCAAAATCGGAAAAACGCGAAACGTCGACGGTAAGCTTTGTTGAGCAGTCGCCGAAATGCTTCACGATATCGCAAACGCGGTCGAAAAAGGCGTCGCGGCTGATCGGCGTCGCGGCCGATTGCGCCTGGCCGGTGCGGATCAGCCTCGCGGCGCGGGCGGCGGCCTGATCGACCGCGGAGGATACAAAGAAAAAATACCCCGCCTCAAGGATCGACAGGACGAGGGCGATGAAAATAGGAGCGACAATGGCGAATTCAATCGCGGCGGCGCCTTTAGGTTCGCCGGCGAACCGCGCCAGTCCCAGGCATCTCCGTTTCATAGGTTCTCCGCCTCGCGCCGGCCGCTGCTGCGCCAACCTCTTTTGGCCCGCTTTTGCGCTAAACATGCCAAACCATCGTTAACGGAGGGTCATTGAGGGCCGCGCGCGCGGCGTCTGCTTGCAATTCGGCGGGATCGCGGCTTTCTTCGCGTTTGCGAAATTCATGGAGGCGGCCAAATGACGAGCGAGCGGGGCGGGCTGACTTTTACCGATGGGGTTGAGGCCGCGGATGAGACGATCCTTACGCAGGAGGCCTGCGCCTTTCTGGCTGAGCTTGTTGATGCGTTCGCCCCCCGCCGGGACGCGCTCCTCGCCGCCCGCCGCGCCTGGCAGGCGAAGATCGACGCCGGGGATCTGCCCGATTTCAGGGCCGACACCGCGAAGGTTCGACAGGGCGACTGGAAGGTTGCGCCCTTGCCGAAGGATCTTCTTGATCGCCGCGTCGAGATCACAGGGCCAGTCGACCGCAAGATGATCATCAACGCCCTCAACGCCGATGTGAAAGTGTTCATGGCGGATTTCGAGGACGCGCTGTCGCCGACCTGGCGCAATGTCATCGAGGGCCAGGCCAATCTCCGCGACGCCGTCCGGCGGACGATTTCCTTTAAGGACCCCGTCTCGGGAAAATCCTATGAGTTGGGCGACGATCCCGCCGTCCTTATCGCGCGCGTGCGCGGGCTTCATCTCGATGAAAAGCATGTCCGCCGCAAGGGCCGGCCGATTCCCGGCTGCCTCATGGATTTCGCGCTTTATCTTTTCCACAATCATGAAGCGTTGAAAGCGCTCGGGACGGGGCCCTATTTCTACATTCCAAAGCTCGAACATTGCGAGGAGGCGCGTTGGTGGAACGATGTATTCGTCGCCGCGCAGGCGCGTCTCAGCCTTCCCGTCGGCGCAGTGAAGGCGACGGTGCTGATCGAAACGCTCCCCGCCGTTTTCGAGATGGACGAGATCCTCTTTGAGCTGAGGGATCACGCGGCGGCGCTGAATTGCGGGCGCTGGGATTATATTTTCAGCTATATCAAGACCTTGAAGAGCCACAAGGATCGCATTCTCCCCGATCGCCACAGCGTCGGCATGGACAAGCCCTTTCTCGACGCCTATTCGCGGCTCTTGATCCGGACCTGCCATCGGCGGGGCGCCTTGGCGATGGGCGGCATGTCGGCTTTCCTGCCCGCGAAGACCCCGGAACAAGACTCGATCAACAAGGAGAAAGTGCGCGCCGACAAACAGCGCGAGGCCGATAACGGCCATGACGGCTCCTGGATCGCCCATCCCGCGCTTGCCGGCGTCGTCAATGAGGTCTATTCAAAGGCGTTCAAGCCCGGAAAGACCAATCAACTCGAAGTGACGCGCGGCAATGACGCGCCCGTGACGGCGGCGGACCTGTTGAGGCCGTCCGACGGTCCGTTTACGGAGGAGGGGCTTCGCGTCAATATCCGTGTTGCGCTCCAATATATTGAAGCCTGGCTTGGCGGTCTTGGCGCGGTCGCGATTTACGGCCTCATGGAGGATGCGGCGACCGCCGAAATTTCTCGCGCCTCTATCTGGCAGTGGATCAAGAACGGCGCGCGACTCTCGAACGGCGAGACGATGACGGCGGGCCTGTTCAAGCAAGCCCTTGAAGAAGAATCAGCCGTCGTCAGGAGCGAGGTCGGCGAAGCGCGTTGGACGGGCGGCCGGTTCGCCGAGGCGGCCGCTCTTCTGGAGAGGCTTTGTCTTGAAGAGGAATTCGCCGAATTCCTGACGCTCGGCGCGTATCAGAAGCTATAGGCGTGGGCGGCGATAAATCCGAATCGGAATATTCGGCGCGTCCTTCATGATGCCTCGCTTCGCGAGGCTCCTCAGGATGAGGCTCAGGCCGGTTGCAACAAGGCAAAGCCTCATCCTGAGGAGGCGCAAAGCGCCGTCGCGAAGGATGGGCCGCGGGGAGCGTTGAGCGAGGATTTTGCCCGTTCCGCTAAAACGTCATTCCCATGCCGAAGCCCCAACGGCGCGGCTCAAGGATGAAGAGATTTTGGAAATTGCCGACGCTTTGACCGGAATCGAAGGCGCCGGTGATCGCCTCGCTGTCGGTGACGTTCTGCATGAAGAAGCGCAGATACCAGGCGCCCTCCGTCGGCGTGAAGCGGAGCTGAGCATTGATATAGCCATAGCCGTCGACGAGATCCTGCTCCGTATTGAAATTACTCGTATACATCTTGCTCTGATAGTAGGCGTCAACGCGCGGCGTCAGTTCATAGCGTCCGCCCATCGGGATCGCATATTCGACGCCGCCGGCGATCTTGAACTCCGGAGCGCCGAGAAGCTGATTGCCCTTAAGAGACTGTTCGACGCCGTCGATGACGGCGTAATTTGTGCCGTAGCCCATATTGATGAGGCCGACCATGTCCTGAAGACCGTCGCTTCGCGGGCCGAGGCCGCAAGCGCTGTAAGGCGAGGGGATGAAAGCGCCGACGATCTCCGGATCGCTCGGCCCCCGCGTGACGATGCAATTCTGGCCATTGGTGATGTCGGCGATGAGTTCGACATCGGTTCGCCCCGCCGTCGGATCGCGCACGTCGATCGTCGAAAATTCGCCGATCTCGGTGTTGAGATAGGAGGCGTTCATATTGAACGTCCAGCGATTCGTCGGCCGCCAGACGAACTCGCCTTCGAGGCCCCAGATCATCGCATTGATATTCTCGTTGATGGAGGTGTTGGCGACGATCTTCGAGACCTGCAAGTTTGAATAGTCGTAGTAGAAGCCGGTAAGATTGGCCTGAAGCGCGCCGCCCGCAAGGTTCGATTTGACGCCAGCCTCATAGGCATTGATGACCTCAGGATCGAAGGTCAACGGCACGCTCGCGGTCAAGGTGCGCGGGTTGAACCCGCCCGGCTTATAGCCGCGCGTCCAGGAGACGTAATAGAGAAGATTGTCCGTCGCCGCCCATTGCAGCACGGCGCGGCCCGTCGTCGAATCGAAGTCGGATTCGGCGATGCGATAATCATTGACCTCGCCGAAGAGGGGAACGCCGCCGATGACGACGCTCGTTCCTTGCGAGAGGGTCGTCGACGGAATGAGCGTGACAAGCTCGTTCGAGTCGAGAAGCGCCCGCACGGAAGGCGCGCCGAGCGGCACGACCGGGGCGAGGCCGATCGCGAGTTCCTGCGCGCGAAGCCCCGCGCTTTCGAGGAGATTGCCTCGGTCGCGGATGGCTTTCGTATCCCAATTATGCCGCACGCCGCCGGTGAGTTTCAGCCGGTCGGTGATGTCGACATAGACCTCGCCGAAGAGCGAGGTCGAGTTGAGGGTGTCATCTTCGGTGTCGTTGTAGAAATAAGGGACGTAGAAGGAATAGCCCTGCGTGGCGGCCGCTGCGGCGGCAAGCGCGTTCGGGGCCGCGCCGACGGCGGCTAATGTCCCGCCGACAACGGAGAAATAGTCAAGACCTGTCGTCGCCACCGCGAAATCGGCATAGCCGCTCGATTTCAGATGGTTGGCGCCGAGAAGGAAGTTGAAGGGCCCGTCGAAATCAGTTTCGGCAATGCCTTCGATAGACCAATATTCGCGGTCGCCGACGGACCAGTCGATCGCCTGATAGCGGTTCGAGCGCGACTGGATATTGCCGCCGATGACGCCGACAAGCGTCTTTGCCGTACCGCGCAGGCCGGTGTCGAAATCAGAAACCGGGAAAAGCCCGTCTGCGTAAAGAGCATAAGGCCCGGGAAGGCCGCCCAGCGCGACCGGCGCGCCGAGCGCGGACGGGACGGCGAGGACGGGGCCGAGGCCGCCGTCGAAATCCATCCGCGTCGCGACGCTCGATTTGCCCCAGCCGCCATTGAGCTTGAGCGCGAATGATTCGAAATCATGCTTCACATTCGCCATGAGGATCGTCTCCTCGGCGTCATATTGGGGCGTCGTATCCCACGCGACCACGCGCATGTCCGTCGGCTGCGCGGCCCCGTAAATCGGACCGCCCGCGAGCGAGACAAGGCCGTAGGCCGCGCCCGCCGCCGCGCCGCCAAGCTCCGTGAAAGTCTCGACCGAAGTGTTCGCCAGCAGGGTCGCGCGCAGGTCGGCCTGGTCGAAGCGACGAGGCCCGTTCGGGTCGCAGCCGAGAAGCGGCGACAGGGGGCCCGCCTCGCAAGCCTGCTTTTGGAAACGCATGCGATGGTCGTCCTCGCGCATATGGCTCGCGGTGACGTCGACCGTCGTGTTCGGGGTGGCGAGCCAGCGCGCCGAGGCGCGAATGGAATAGATGTCGCGATCGTCAATGTTCGAGCCGTCGAAGAGGTTTTTGGTGTAGCCGTCGCGCTGCGTCGTGATTCCGGCGAGCCTAAGGGCGAGCGTGTCCGATAACGGCACGTTCAAGGCGCCTTGCACTTTTGCCGATTGATAATTCCCATATTCGCCGTCTATATAGCCTTCGACGGCGTCGGGATCGGCCTTCGCGGTGATCACATTGATGACGCCGCCGGTCGCGTTGCGGCCGAACAGCGTGCCCTGCGGCCCGCGCAGAATTTCGAGCCGCTCGACGTCGAAGAATTCCGTCTCGAAAAGCCGCGGCGTGCTGAGGAACATGTCGTTCAGATGCACGGACACCGTGTCTTCGGAGCTCGATGCGACAAGGAAGTTGCCGATTCCGCGGATCGAGACGGCGGAGGCGGTGAATTGCGTGCGCGTGAACTGGAAGTTCGGGATGTTGAACTGGATGTCGGAAAATGTCTCCATCTGGCGCTTCTGAAGATCGTTCCCGCCGAAGGCGGAAACAG
The DNA here is from genome assembly GCA_050183685.1 of Amphiplicatus sp. Taxonomy (GTDB): domain Bacteria; phylum Pseudomonadota; class Alphaproteobacteria; order Caulobacterales; family Parvularculaceae; genus Amphiplicatus. The sequence goes on along the minus strand of JBFXBB010000036.1, from coordinate 2,206 downwards.
CGATCGGCACGTCTTGCACGGATTGCTCCGTACGCTGTGCTGTGACGACAATCTCGTCGTCGCTGAGCGGTTGGGCGGCTGCGCCGCCAATGGCGAGCGCGCCGATGGCGGCCCCAGAAAAGAGCCGGCCGGCGCGGCTCGTCAGATGTTTTTTTGCCTTCATATCCGCCTCGTGGCGTTGCCCCTTTTCTTTTCCCCCTTAAACATTCAGCGATTTTGTTGATGCCGCTGAGCGGCGACGCGTCGGTGATATCTCAGACGATGCGATAAGTGCCCAGGCGAACCCGCGAACGCCGACAGAATTCTTTCATTGAAGTTCTTAAGACGAGATTAACCAAGGCCAAATGCGGGGTTGCGCTGTCTAGGAGTTGATTGGCCGCGTTGGCGAGGGGCTTCGGTTCGCAATTGATTCCGAGGGCTCTGGCCGCCGCCCGCGCGAATGCGGGCGGCCTTCTGGGTGAAAAGCAGGGCTGGACAGCCATGTGAAATTGAATTCAAAAATCAGGGGGAGCAGACAATTTTGGATAAATTACACGGTTGAAGGAGGATGCAAATGGAGGGGACGGCTGCAATTGTGACGGGGGGCGGAACCGGACTGGGCGCCGCGACGGCGATCGCGCTGGCGCGCCGCGGCGTCAATGTCTGCGTTAACTACGCCACTAGCGCGAAAGGAGCTGAGAGCGTCGTCGAGACCTGCCTTAAGGAGGGCGTTGACGCCTTCGCCGTGCAAGCCGATGTGAGCGAGGATGCGCCGTGCCGGCGCCTGGTTCAAGCAGCGGCCGAGCGATGGGACCGGCTCGATATTCTCATCAACAACGCCGGAACGACGAAATTCGCCAATCCCGACAACCTCGACGCTCTGACGCCGGATGATTTTTTGAGCATATACCGGACGAATGTCGTATCGATGTATTTGATGATTCGTGCGGCGCGGGAGCGCTTGCGGGCGTCCGGCAAGGGCGCGGTCGTGAATGTGTCGTCAATAGCGGGCGTTGCCGGAATCGGTTCGTCGATCGCTTATGCGGCGAGCAAGGGCGCCGTCAATACGATGACCTTGTCGCTGGCGCGCGCGATGGGGCCGGAGATTCGCGTGAACGCCGTTTGTCCCGGATATATCGCCTCCGGCTGGTTCGCCCGCCATGTCGACAAGGAGGCCGATGCGGCGAGCGCGGCGCGGGTGGCGGCGATCACGCCCCTGCGCGTCGCCTCGACCCCTGAAGACATCGCCGGGACGCTTGTCTTTCTTGCCTCCGACGACAGCCGCCATATCACCGGCGAGTGCATATTGGTCGACGCCGGCATGCATCTCGGCTATGCGCCGTTGATGGCGCGGTAGCGGGGTTGTTGTCATTCCCGTGCGAGATGGCCGGCGCCTCATCGCGCTAATGTGAGCTTGTCGCCAATTCGCCGCCGTGTATTCTGCCTGAAAGAATGGACGGAGGAAATCATGCACCGATTACTGATCGTCGCGGCGGCGACAGGTCTTTTTTTGGCGGCCAACGCGGCCAGCGCGCAACTCAAACGGCCAGAGGGCGATCGAGCCATATTGATCACGGCAAGGGTGAGCGCGGACGATGTGTCTAAAACGGCTGACTTCTATAAGGCCGTATTCCACATGGAGGAGACCCTGCGCATCGAACAGCCCGACCTTAAAGAGATCATTTTAAATTTCGGAACGACGGTGGCGGAAGCGAAGGCCGCGCCGCGGCCCACGATCGCTGTGCTCTCTCGTAGAGCGAATGATGTCGGCGAGGGGATTCCGCATCTAACCTTCAGCGTCGGCGACATTGAGGCTGTGCTGAAGCGGGCGGCGGCGCAGGGAGGCGTCGTTGAGCAAGCCCCGCGCCGCATGCCGACATTCTCCGGAACCATCGCCTTTATACGCGATCCATCGGGCAATCAGGTCGAACTTGTCATGCCTGACTAGGGCCCTATTGAGAATCGAATCAGGCTTTTCTTGCCATTCCGGGGCCGGCCGAAGGCCGGAGCCCGGAATTCAGAAACGGCGTCGGCCGGCTGGATTCCGGGTTCGCCCCGGAATGACGGAAAATTCCGAACAGGCCCAAGAGCATGCGCTCGTCCCGGTGAAAGCCGGGACGAGCGGGAACTGGGCTTGCGCTGGCGATTAGAAATAAGCATTGCCGCTCTAACGCCGTCGAAAGTGCAGCATGTCGGTTGTGATCTCTGACGTCTTCGTGACGCCGAG
>JBFXBB010000035.1:0-14670 GCA_050183685.1 Amphiplicatus sp. | reverse complement strand
GCGCTCGTCATAAACGGCGAGGCGCACGGCGCCGCCGGGCGCGCCGAAATGCGCCCGCACCGCGAGAACGACGCTCAAAGGATCGGCGTATTTCGCAAGATCGACCCCCGCCGGCGTGCTGTCGGCGACGGCGGAGCCCGCAACAAGCGCAAGCGCGACAAGACCGCTGACAACTCTTTGAACCACGCGTCTCATCCTGCGACAACCGGGCCGCCGCTATAGCCGAAGCGGCGGCCTAAGCTCTAGCCCGGCAGGATTACAATCAACTTAAAATTGCCCGAAAGCGGGTAAGCTCTTGGCGAATTTCGTCGCCCTGTCGCGCGGCGGCAACGGCGGCGCAAGCGGCCCATCAATCCCATCAATCAAGACCGGGGATGATGCGGTCCGGCGGCTTATGGCCGTCGGCGAACATCTTGATATTGATGATCACCCGCTCGCCCATTTCAAGGCGGCTCTCGACCGTCGCCGAGGCCATATGCGGGAGCAGCGCCACATTCGGCGCCGAGAGCAGCTTCGGCGACGGGCGCGGTTCGCGCTCGAAGACGTCGAGGCCGGCGCCGCCGAGCCGGCCCTCGGCGATCATGTCGGCGAGCGCGGCCTCGTCGATGATCTCGCCGCGGGAAATATTCACCACATAGGCGTGCGGCCGGAGAAGCTCCAGCCGGCGGCGCGACAGGAGATGAAAGGTCGCCGGCGTGTGCGGGCAGTTGACCGAAACGATGTCGATATGGGCGAGCATCTGGTCGAGGCTGTCCCAATAGGTCGCTTCGAGCTCCTTTTCGATATGCGGATTGATCGGCGAGCGGTTGTGGTAGTGAATGTCGAGGCCGAAGGCGCGGGCGCGGCGCGCGACCGCCTGGCCGACGCGGCCAAGGCCGATAATGCCGAGCGTCTTGCCGCGCACCCGCCGGCCCAGCATCCAGGTCGGCGACCAGCCGTGAAAGCGGCCCTCTTCGAGCGCTTTGACCCCCTCGATCAGCCGGCGCGGCACGGCGACAATGAGCGCCATCGCCATATCCGCCGCGTCCTCGGCGAGAACCGAGGGCGTGTTCGTGACGGTAATTCCGCGCGCCGCGGCGGCGGCGACGTCGATATGATCGATCCCGGCGCCGAAATTGGCGACCAGCTTCAGCCGCGCGCCGCATTGCGCGAAAAAATCGGCGTCGAGCCGGTCGCCGATCGTCGGCGCGAGGACATCGGTCCGGCGCGCCGCGTCGAGCAACGCCGCCGCGCTCATCGGCGCGTCGCTCGAATTGAAGACGGCGTCGAAGAGATCGGCGAGGCGCGCCTCGACCGCCGCCGGAAGCCGGCGCGTCACCGTCACTTTGAGCTCAGCCATGACGCGCGGTTAACCGGGGATTAACGGCTCTTTGCGATTGAAAAGCTTTGTTCATCCTCCCGCCTGCCGAGCCCTCATGTCCCGCCTTGTCGCCGCGCTCGCGGCTCTCAGCCTGTATTTGACCGCGCCCCCCCTGGCGGCGCAAGCGCCCGCGACGCCGGAGGGCGCCCCGGAGGTCCGAACGGACACCCCATCCGGCTATCGCGTGCCGCGATTTGTCAGCCTGAAAGGCGATAAAACCTATTGCCGGCTTGGGCCCTCTTTCGAGCATCCGGTGGTTGCGACCTATCTTCGGGCCGGAACGCCGGCGCTCGTCATCGCCGAAACGACGGACCACTGGCGGAAGATTCGGGATCGGGACGGCTTTGAATGCTGGGTCCATGAGACGACCCTGCGGGCCCTCACCCATGTCCTGGTCGATCGGGAGACGGCGATTTTAGCCGAACCGGAGGACGGCGCGCCCCTGCGCGCCCGGCTGGCGGAAGGCGTCATGGCGCAGGTTCTGCGCAAAACGGCGCGCTGGCGGCTCGTCTCGGCCGGCGGGATCAAGGGCTGGGCCCGCGAGGACGCCTTATGGGGCGCGTCCGTCGTCCCCGATTGACCCGCCCCCGCGCGCCCGTTACCACCGGTCTTATTCGCATAGACGGCCGGAATGACCGACAAATCGAGCTTTACGCGCGAAGAACTCCTGGAATGCGGCTATCACGGATTGCGGGGGCCCGGTTCGGCCCAGCTGCCGACGCCGCCCATGCTGATGTTCGATCGCATCACCGAGATCGCGAAGACGGGCGGCGCTTATGGCCGCGGCCGCGTCGTCGCCGAGCTTGATGTCGACCCTCCTTGTGGTTTTTCGAATGCCATTTTCCGGGCGATCCGGTGATGCCGGGCTGCCTCGGGCTCGACGCGCTCTGGCAGCTTGTCGGATTTTTCCTCACCTGGTCGGGATTGCCGGGCAAGGGGCGCGCGCTCGGCGCAAAAGAAGTGAAATTTTCCGGCATGGTCTTACCGAGCGTCAAGCAAATACGCTACGAGATTGACATCAGGCGGGTGATGAACCGCAATCTGATCCTCGGAATCGGCGACGGAGCGCTCCTTGCCGACGGACGCAAGATTTACGAGGCGCACGATCTCCGCGTCGGCCTGTTCTCCGAGGCGCAGTTGAAAGGCGGCGCCGTTTAGGCGCGCAAGTGACGGACCGAGATTTTTTATGCGGCGCGTGGCGATCACCGGAATGGGCGTGGTGTCATCGATCGGCTCGAATGTCGCCGAGGCGACGACGGCCCTGAAAGAGGCGCGCTCGGGCGTCGCCTTCGCCGAGGATTTCGCCGCGCATGGGTTCCGCTGCCAGGTGAAGGCGCGGCCCGCGCTCGACGTCGAGACGGCGCTCGACCGGCGCACGCGCCGCTTCATGGGCGAGGGCGCGGCCTGGAACTATATCGCCATGCGGGAAGCGATCGCCGACGCGCGTCTCGCCGAGGACGAGATCAGCCACCCGATGACGGGGATCATCATGGGCTCGGGCGGGCCCTCGACGCGCGCCATTGTCGAGGCCGCCGACAAGAATCGCGAAACCGGCAATACGCGGAAGATCGGGCCGACGGTCGTTCCCCGCGCCATGTCCTCGACGAATTCGGCGACGCTCGCCGTGCCGTTCAAGATTCTCGGGATCAATTATTCGATCTCCTCGGCCTGCGCGACTTCGGTCCATTGCATCGGCGCCGCGGCCGAGCAGATCGTCTGGGGCAAGCAGGATATTATGTTCGCGGGCGGCGGCGAGGAGCTCGACTGGACGATGTCCAATCTCTTCGACGCGATGGGCGCGATGTCGACCAATTTCAACGACCGGCCGTCGGTCGCGAGCCGCGCCTATGACAAGGACCGCGACGGTTTCGTCATCGCCGGCGGGGCCGGCGTCGTCGTGCTCGAAGAGATGGAAAGGGCCAAAGCCCGCGGGGCGACGATCTATGGCGAGATCGTCGGCTACTACGCCAATTCCGACGGCTATGACATGGTCCAGCTCTCCGGCGAAGGCGCGACGCGCTGCATGCGCGGCGCGCTCGAAACCGTGCGCCGGCCGATCGACTATGTGAACACCCACGGCACGTCGACGCCCGTCGGCGATTCAAAGGAGACCGCGGCGATCCGCGAGGTCTTCGGGCGCAAGATCCCGCCCTTCTCCTCGACGAAATCCTTGACCGGCCATTCCCTCGGCGCGGTCGGCGCGCAGGAGACGATTTACTGCCTCATCATGATGCGCGACCGCTTCCTTGCGAAATCGGCCCATATCGAAACGCTCGATCCGGAATTCGAGGGATTGCCGATCATCCGTGAAAGGATCGATAATGCGACGATCGATTGCTTCCTGACGAACAGCTTCGGCTTTGGCGGCACCAATGGCTGTCTCGTCGTCGCGCGTCATGAGGGCTGATGACCGGGGATTGGGGAGCGGCGGTCGCGGCGGGGCTCGTTGCAAGTCTCGGCCTCTGGTGGTTTCATTTCATGCTGAAGGGCCTTAAGAGCCTGCCGCGCGCGACGCGCTACGGCGTTTACGCAGGCGTCTGGCTCGCCTATTTCATTCTTGTCATGATGCTCGCCTCGCGGGCGCAACCTTCGTAACGGAGCGAAAGCCTATGAGCGACGACGCGGTCTTCCCGAAAGGCGAGCTGTTGAAGGGCAAGCGCGGCCTCGTGATGGGCGTCGCCAACAAGAATTCGATCGCCTGGGCGATCGCGCAACAACTCAGCGCCCAGGGCGCCGAAATCGCCTTCACCTATATCAACGAGGCGATGGAGCGGCGCGTCAGGCCCCTCGCCGAAAGCCTCGGCGCGAGCCTCATCCTCGAATGCGACGTCCTCCTCGACGCCTCGATGGACAAGGCCTTTGCGAGGATCGCCGAGGCCTGGGGCTCGCTCGACTTCCTCGTCCACTCGATCGCCTTCACCGACAAGGACGAGCTTGGCGGCTCCTTCGTGGAAAGGACGACGCGTCAGAATTTCAAGGACACGATGGACGTCTCGGCCTATTCCTTCGTCGATGCGGCGCGGCGCGCGGCGGCGCTGATGCCGAATGGCGGCGCGATGCTGACGCTCACTTATATCGGCTCGGAGCGCACGATCCCCAATTACAATGTCATGGGCGTCGCCAAGGCCGCGCTCGAAGCCTCGATGCGCTATGTCGCCCGCGACCTCGGGCCGAAAAATATCCGGGTCAACGCGATCTCGGCGGGGCCGATCAAGACGCTCGCCGCCGCCGGCATTTCCTCCGGCCGTCACATGTTTTCCTTCAACCGAAAAGCGAGCCCCTTGCGCGAGGATACGGACCCGGCGGGCGTCGCCGGCGCGGCGCTTTATCTCCTCTCCGATCTCGGCCGGTCCTGCACCGGCGAGACGCTGCATGTCGATGCGGGTTTCCACATTGTCGGCATGCCCGAGGAGGCGGCGCTGAAGGAGTAGCTCAACCCGCTCATTCCGGCGCGAACCGGAACGAAAGAGAATTTTCAACTCTTAACAGCGTCGGGCGATAAATCCGCATCGGAGACCGGCGGCCCATCCTTCGTGACGCGCCCCTCCCGGGGCGCTCCTCAGGATGAGGCTTTCCCTTGTTGCGGCAAAACGGGCCTCATCCTGAGGAGGCGCAAAGCGCCGTCACGAAGGATGGGCCGCGGGAGCTCTGACTCGGAGCTTTTGCCGCGCGCTGTGGCTCTTTAAGATTTCCGCCGGGCCGCGATAAAGCGCTCGACATCGCGATCAAGAACGGAGAGCGGCCTTGCGCCGCCGAGAAGGACAGCGTCGTGGAACGCGCGAATGTCGAATTCGTCGCCAAGCGCGGCCTCGGCTTTCTTCCGCAGCCTGTTGATGCGGATCATGCCGAGCTTGTAGGCGCAGGCCTGTCCGGGCCAGACCGCATAGCGTTCGACCTCGCGCGTCGCCGACGAGCGCGGCTCGCCCGCCGTCGCCGTCATGTAGTCGATCGCCTCTTCGCGCGTCCATTGCTTGGCGTGAAGCCCTGAATCGACGACAAGCCGCGCGGCGCGGAAAAGCTCCGATTGAAGACGGCCGAGATCGCCGAGCGGATCGTCCGCATACATGCCCATTTCCGCCGCGACTTGCTCGGCGTAAAGCGCCCAGCCCTCGGTGAACTCAGGGAACACCGCCATATTGCGGATGAGCGGCATGTCCGGGACCGCCCGCTGGAGGGCGATCTGAAAATGATGGCCCGGCGCGGCCTCGTGATAGGCGAGCGTCTTCAGCATCGGCTTCGGCCAATCGGCCGTGTCTTTCAAATTGATCCAGTAAACGCCGGGCCGCGTCCCGTCGAGCGAGGGACCGGCGTAATAGCCGCCCGAGGCGGATTCCTGCTCGTGAACCGGAATCCGGCGGACCTCGACGGGCGTGTCGGGGATCGCCGAAAACCAGCCGGGCGCGCGCGCCATCACCTCGGCGACCTGATGGTTCAATTCCGCTATAATGACGTCGCGCGCTTCATCCGTGTTCGGATAGACCATGCCGGGGCGGGCGCCGATCGCGATGAAACGTTCGGCGACGGAGCCTTCCGAAAGGCCTTGCGCCTTCAAGATCGCATCCATCTCGGCGGCGATGCGCTCGACCTCGGCAAGGCCGAGCGCGTGAATCTCCTCGCCCGTCATGCCGTTCGCGCCATAGGCGTTGAGCGCGAGCTGGTAGAAGGCCGTCCCCTGCTCGCCGAGCCGCCAGATCCCGGCGTCCGGCCCCGCCTGCTCTTTCAGGCTCTCAAGCATCGCGGCAAGCCGCTTATAGGCGGGATAGACGACCGCGCCGACAAGCTCGGCCGCTTTCGCCGCGTAAGAGGCGCGCTCTTCGGGGCTGAGCGAGGCGACCCCTTCCATCTTGCGGACGAGGCTCGTCGTCAGCCGATTGTCGGCGGGCGCGGGCGCCGTCAGGCGTTCGATCGCGCCGAGCGCGCCGTCGATCGCAAAAAGCGGCGGCGTGACGGCGAGCGCGGCGTCGGCGCCGACCGTCTCGACGACCTCGTCAAAGACCCGGCCGAATTCGCCAAGGCGCGCGAGATAAGCCTCAACATCTTTTTTCGACTCGATCGGATGCTGCGTCTCCAGCAGGCGCGGCAAGTAAAGATGCGGGCCCGAAAGCTGCGTGACGAGATAGGGCGGATGCAGGCCCCAGACCGCGGCGCCGCCGAATTCAAACTGATTGCGCCGCGCGCCAAGCTCAAAGGCGGCGCGAAGGATGTCATAGGTCGTCGCCGCCGTCCCGGCGAGCGCCGCGCGGTCGAAGAGCTTCAGCTCCTGCAGGAATTCTTCATTCATCGCGCGCGCCTGCTGGCTCGCCTCGAAGCCATAGTCGCCAAGGCGCGCCTTATAGTCCGCGCCGGCGATTTCCTCGGAAACGCCGAGCGAGGTCGCCATTTCCGGCGACGCCTTGAGCATCCGCGCCGCCTGGCGCGCCGCCATGTCGAGAAAGGCCGACGACGGGTCCGTTTCGGCCGCGGCAGGCGCGGGCGCCGTCTCGCTCGCGACGGAACGCGCGTCCTCGCGGCCGCAGCCCGGCAGCGCGAGAAGGGCGACGGCCGGCGCAAGGATGAAAAGGCGTCTCGAAGCGCTGCTCATGGGGCCCCCCGATGATCGCGAAATCGATTCCCGGGGCTAAGTTTACCCCGATGCGGAGCTCGGGTGAACCACTTTCAGGCGGCCAAACGTCAGCGCCGGCGCGCGGCGATATAGGCGTCGATTTTCGCGTCGAGGACCGGGAGGGGAACCGCGCCGTCCTTCAGGATTTCGTCATGAAAATCGCGGATGTCGAAATCGCCCTGAAGCGCATCCTGCGCGCTTTTTCGAAGCGCCTCGATTTTCAGCATGCCGATCTTATAGCCGAGCGCCTGGGCGGGCCAGACCGCGTAGCGCTCGATTTCGGATTCGGCTTCCGAGGGATCGGCCCCTTCGGTCATCACCATATAATCGATCGCCTCTTCGCGGCTCCACCGCTTCCAATGCATCCCCGTGTCGACGACGAGGCGGATCGCGCGGTGAAGTTCGTCCTGGAGCCTTCCGAGATCGCCGAAGGGGTCGTCCGCGTAAAGACCCATCTCTTTCGCAAGCGCCTCGGCGTAAAGCGCCCAGCCCTCGCCATACGCATTCGAATAAAGAACCGTGACGATCAGCGGCGTTTCCTTGTCGAGCGCGAGCGCGGTCTGCAAATGATGGCCGGGAACGGCCTCATGATAGGTCAGCGTCGGCAGGGCGAATTTCGGCCAGATCGCCGTATCGCGCAGATTGATCCAGTAAACGCCGGGCCGCGAGCCGTCGACCGCGGGAGAATCATAATAGCCGCCGGGCGCGGAGGCCTCGCTGAAAGCGGGGACGGCGCGCACCTCGACCGGATGGCCCGGAACGCGCGCGAACCATCGCGGAAGCGCCGCATTCGCGCGCTCGATCTCGCCTTCGACCTCATCGAGGATCGCCGCTTTTCCTTCCGGCGTGTCCGGATAGTAGAAGCGCTCTTCCTTTGCGAGCCCCGCCATGCGTTCGGCGACGGATCCTTCCCCATAGCCTTGCGCCTTGAGGATCTCATCCATCTCATCGGTGATGCGCGCGACTTCGCGCTCGCCGATCTCGAATATCTCTTCGGCGGAAAGATCGGTGTCCGTCATCTGGCGTATGAGCGCCTGATAGAGCGCGGCGCCCTCAGGCAGGCGCCAGATTCCGGCGTCGTGCGGCGCGGATTTTTGCTGCTCGGCGAGATAGGCGTCGAGCCGCTTGTTGGCGGAATAGACATTCTGAGCAACGAGCTTCTCGGCGCGCGCAAGCAGGCTCGCCTCGCCGTCGAGCGAGGCTTTTTTCAGCTTCTCCGCAAAGCCCGTCACAAGCGCATTGTCCTTTGCCCGCGGGGCGGCGAACGCCTTCAGAACCGCGCGCGCTTTTGCCAGAACGAAATCGGGCGCGGCGGCCCCGAGCGCATCGTCGTGACGGAGCTTGTCGATGACGCCCGCGATCATCGCGTCATAGCCGGCAAGGCGCGCCAGGAAAGCTTCCGCGTCCGCCGCGTTCGTCACGGGCTGTTGGGCCTGAAGAAGAGCGAGCGTATCGACGGTCGGCCCGGCGTTCTGCATGACGACATAGGGCGTGAACCAGGAGCCATAGACGCTGAAGGCGAGCCCGTAATCGACGAGCCGCGCGGGGCCGAGCGCGCCGTCAAGCTGGATGACCAGCGTATCGCGCGTCAACCGGCGGGCGGGATCGAGCCGCGTCTCGTCGATCGCCTTGAGATGGGCGAGCATCGCCTCCATCTTTTCGACGCGCTCATGGGCCGCCGCCGGCGAGCGCTCATCGAGCCGCGAATCGGCGCCCGGCGCGAGATCGTCCGGCGCGCCGTAATAAGTCGCCGTTTCCGGCAGGAGCGAGAAATAGTCCTCGGTCAGCGCCTCGACGAGCCCGTCAAAATTCGCCGCGATTTCGACGGAAGCGGCGTCTTCGGCCTGCGTATGGGAAAGAGCGAGGGGCGGCGACGGCGCTTCCGCTTCCCGTTTCCCGCAGGCGGCGAGGAGGCAGAACGCCATGAGGAAAATAGTCCTGACGCCGATCATCCGCCGCGTCCCCCGTTTTGCGCCAAGCCCATATACCCGCTCATCCCGGCGCCCGCACGCGAAGGCGCGCAGACTCAAGTTTGACCGCCTTCCTGGCCGGACCGGGTCCCGGCTTTCGCCGGGATGAGCGGTGTGTTGACAGTTACTCCCCTTCCTTCGCGATTTCCTGCCCGGTCGTTTGGTCGACGATTTTCATCGACAGGCGCACCTTGCCGCGATCGTCGAAGCCGAGAAGCTTCACATAGACCTCGTCGCCTTCCTTGACGATGTCGGTCGTTTTTTCCGGCCTTCCGTTCGAGAGCTGCGAGATGTGGACAAGCCCGTCGCGCGCGCCGAAGAAATTGACGAAGGCGCCGAAATCCATCGTCTTGACGACCTTGCCCTTGTAGATTTCACCGACTTCGGGCTCAGCGACGATCGAATGAATCCATTTATAGGCCGCGTCGATCTTGGCCTTGTCGCTCGACGCGATCTTGATGAGGCCGTCGTCATTGACGTCAACCTTGGCGCCGGTCTTCTCGACGATCTCGCGAATGACCTTGCCGCCCGAGCCGATGACCTCGCGGATCTTGTCGGTCGGGATCTGCATCGTCTCGATGCGCGGCGCATATTCGCCAAGCTCGCTGCGCGCATGGTCGAGCGCCTTCGACATCTCGCCGAGAATATGCATGCGCCCTTCCTTCGCCTGAGCGAGCGCCGTTTTCATGATCTCCTCGGTGATGCCGGCGATCTTGATGTCCATTTGCAGCGACGTGACGCCCTCATCGGTGCCGGCGACCTTGAAGTCCATGTCGCCGAGATGATCCTCGTCGCCGAGAATGTCGGAAAGGACCGCGAATTTCTCGCCTTCGAGAATGAGGCCCATCGCGATGCCGGCGACCGGGCGCGTGACGGGAACGCCCGCATCCATCAGCGCGAGCGAGGAGCCGCAGACCGTCGCCATCGACGAGGACCCGTTCGACTCGGTGATCTCCGAGACGAGGCGGACGACATAAGGAAAGGATTCCTGCGAGGGCATCACGGCTTTGAGCGCGCGCCAGGCGAGCTTGCCGTGGCCGATCTCGCGGCGCCCGGCGCCGCCCATGCGGCCCGTCTCCCCGACCGAATAGGGCGGGAAGTTGTAATGCAGCATGAAGCTTTCCTTGTAGGTCCCGGCGAGCGAGTCGATCCATTGCTCGTCCTCGCCGGTGCCAAGGGTCGCAACGACGAGGGCCTGCGTCTCGCCGCGCGTGAAGAGCGCCGAGCCGTGCGTACGCGGCAGCACGCCGGCCTCCGCGACGATCGGGCGGACCGTTTTCGTGTCGCGCCCGTCGATGCGGCGGCCGGTGTTCAAAATGTCGCCTCTGACGATATCGGCCTCGACCTCTTTAAAGAGCGAGCCGAGGACGACGCTTGAAAGCGCGTTCTCATCGCCTTCCTTGCAGAACTGCTCGGCGGCCTTCGCCTTGGCCTCGCCGATCTTCGTCTGCCGGACCTGCTTTTGCTTTTCCTGATAGGCCGCGCGCAGATCGTTCTCGACAAGCGCGCGGATGTCGCGCGCGACGGCCGAATGATCGGGCGCGGAAAAGCTCCAGGGCTCCTTGGCCGCCTGCTCGGCGAAGTCGATGATGAAATCGATCGCGTCCTTGGCCGCTTTATGGCCGAACATGACCGCGCCGAGCATCGTCTCCTCGGAAAGCTCGCTCGCTTCCGATTCGACCATCATGACCGCGTTCGCCGTGCCCGCCATGACGAGATCGAGTTTCGTCTCCGGCATCTGGTCGAGCGTCGGATTGAGCACATAACCGCCGTTGACATAACCGACCCGCGCCGCGCCGATGGGCCCGAGAAACGGAATGCCGGAAATCGTCAACGCCGCCGAGGTCGCGATCATCGCGACGACGTCGGGATCGTTTTCAAGATCGTGGCTCAAGACGGTCGCGATGACCTGCACCTCGTTTTTAAAGCCCTTGGCGAAGAGCGGACGGATCGGCCGGTCGATAAGGCGCGAAGTCAGCGTTTCTTTTTCGGTGGGACGGCCTTCGCGCTTGAAATAGCCGCCGGGAACGCGCCCGGCCGCGTAGAATTTTTCCTGATAATGCACCGTGAGCGGAAAGAAATCGAACTTCGGGTCCGCCTCCTTCGCGCCGACGACGGCGGCGAGCACGGTCGTGTCGCCATAGGTCGCGAGCACCGCGCCATCCGCCTGGCGCGCCATGCGCCCGGCCTCAAGGGTCAGCGTGCGGCCTCCCCACTCCGTGGATTTTTTCGTGATATCGAACATTCTCTATCTTCTTTCTTCGTAAGGCGCCCGGCGGCGGATTCCGCCAGGACGGTGGACACACAGCCGAATAGAGCGGCGCCGCCCTCTCGGCGGCGCGTCGCTTATCTCGGCTGCATTCTGATCGCGCCGTCGAGCCTGATGACGGCGCCGTTGAGCATCGCGTTTCGACAAATCTCCAGAGCGAGGGAGGCGTATTCCTCGGGCCTGCCGAGGCGCTTCGGGAAGGGAATCATCGCAGCGAGCGCATCCTGGACCTTCTGGTCCATGCCGGCCATCATCGGCGTCCAGAAAATCCCCGGCGCGATCGTATTGCAGCGTATGCCGACATTCATGAGATCGCGCGCCACGGGAAGCGTCATCGCCGCAACGGCGCCCTTAGAGGCGGCGTAAGCGGCCTGCCCGACCTGGCCCTCAAAGGCGGCGACCGACGCGGTGTTGATGACGACGCCGCGCTCGCCGTCTTCGAGCGGATCGAGCTTTTGCATTTCCTCGGCGACAAGGCGAAGGCAATTGAACGTGCCGACAAGATTGATGTCGATGACGCGCTTGAAGCTGTCGAGGCGATGCGGGCCATTCTTGCCGACGGTCTTTTCGCCCATCGCGACGCCGGCGCAATTGACGAGGATGCGCGGCGCGCCAATGGCGTCAAGGGCGCGCGCAAGGCCCGCTTTGACGCTGTTCTCATTGGCGACATCGACCGCGCAAAAGACGCCGCCGAGTTTTTTCGCGAGCGGCTCGCCCTTTTCCGCATTCATGTCGAAAAGCGCGATCTTGACGCCTTCGCTGCGCAGCGCTTCGGCTGTCGCCGCGCCGAGACCCGAGGCGCCGCCGGTGACGATCGCTGAGACGCCGGAAAGTTTCATTCGTCAGTCCTTTCGTAAAAACGCGCCGAACGCGCCGCTCGGCCCAGCCTCGTTCCGGTCCTCATCCGGCGAAGCCCGGAACCTCGACGGATTTTGCGCGAGATCAAAGCTCCTGCCAGAATGAAGCGAGAGGCTAACGCCGCAATCCCAACCGCTCGATCAGCGCTTGGTAGCGCGCCGCATCGGCGCCTTTCACATAATCGAGCAGGCGCCGGCGCTGCGAGACGAGCTTTAAAAGCCCCCGCCGCGAATGATTGTCCTTTTTGTGGTCCTTGAAGTGCTCGGTCAGATTGGCGATGCGCTCGGACAGGATCGCCACCTGCACTTCCGGCGAGCCGGTGTCGCCGGGCTTTGTCGCATATTCCTTGATCAGCGCGGATTTCCGCGCGGGCGTGATGGACATGACTGGCTCCGCGGCGTCGGGGATCGGCGGGCCCAGCCGGGACGCCGTCCAGCAAGGTCCGCGCGGCTTATGGAGGAAGGGCGGCGGGAAAGCAAGGCGACGGGCGCCGCTCCCTCCCTCCCGCCGGTGGCGGAGCGGGGGAGGTTATAGATTGAACACCCGGAGCGGCTTCAGCTTCAGCCCGTCGAGTTCGCAAATCGCGACCGCCTCGCCGCCGATCGAGGCGAGCACCGCCGGCACGAGGCCCGCCTCGCCCGCCCTGACCCCCTTCGCCGCCGCCGGCGAAATGACGGCGGCCTGACCGCGCCGGAGCCTTTCGGCTTCGGGGCCCCCGACCGCCGCCTGAGGAAGGCCGGCGAGCGCCGCGTCGACGCCGAGCAGCGCGCCGTCGCGCGTCTCCGGCCCCGCCATCTGTTCGAGCGCGGCAAGGCTCACCGCGTCTTCCGCCCGAAAAGCGCCGACCGCGAGCCGGCGCAGCCCCGCCACATGCCCTTCCGTCCCGAGCGCCTTCGCCATGTCGCGGACGAGGGCGCGCACATAGGCCCCCTTCCCTGTCGAGGCCTCGAAGACGGCGTGATCGGCGTCCGGCGTCTCGACGAGGCGCAGCGCGCCGATCTCCACGCGGCGGGCGGCGAGCGCGACCGTCTCGCCCTCCCGCGCCCGGTCATAAGCGCGCTCGCCATCGATTTTCACGGCCGAAAACTGCGGCGGCGTCTGTTCTATTTCGCCGATGAAACGAGGCAGGACCGCTTCGATCGCCGCGCGCGAGGGACGCGCGTCGGAGGTCGCGATGACGGCGCCTTCGCTGTCGTCGGTCGCGGTCGAGACGCCCCAGCGCGCCGTGAAGCGATAGAGCTTCCTCGCCGCCATCACATAGGGCACGGTCTTCGTCGCCTCTCCGAAGGCGATCGGCAGAACGCCGGTCGCGAGCGGATCGAGCGTGCCGGCATGGCCCGCCTTTTGCGCCTGAAACAGCCATTTCGCTTTAGAAACGGCCTCGGTCGAGCCGAGATCATAGGACTTGTCGAGAACGAGCCAGCCGGAGACGGGGCGGCCCTTCTTGCGTTTTTTGCTCATTTGATCCTTGCAGCGGGCGAATGGCGGATAAGGAAAGCAAAACGGCGCCCTCCGCCCCCTCCTCGCTCCTCCCTACTCGCTGTCCGCTAATCCGCCAAATCCCGCCTGACCTCCGGCCGGGCGAGCAGCTCGTCGATCCGCCGCGCCTCGTCGAAGCTCGCATCGGCGCGGAATTTGAGCGCCGGCGTATAACGCAGCTCGATCTTCTTGCCGAGAAGGCGACGAAGATGCGGCGCGGCGCGATTGAGGGCCGCGGCGATCTCCGCCTCATGCCCACCGCCGAGCGGAACGCAGAAGACCGTCGCCTGTTTGAGATCGGGCGTGGCGCGGACCTCGCTCACCGTGATCGAGACCCCGGCGAGCGCCGGCTCGCGCAGATTCTCGCGCTGAAGAATCTCGGCGAGGGCGTGGCGAATAAGCTCGCCGGCGCGAAGCTGGCGCTGCGAGGGGGCTTTGGCGCGGTGGGACATCGGTCTTATCTAGGCGCTCGCCAGCGGCGTGTCATCCCGGCGAGCGGCGAGCGCAAAAGGCCGGGATGGGGCTCAGCCCTTGCGCCGTCCCGCCTTCTCGGCATGGCCCGACTGTTTTTCCCGGCCCGCCAAAACCGTCGCGACGTCATCGGCGGAAACCTTTCCCGCCGCGAGCAGAACGAGGAGATGATAGAGCGCGTCGGCGGCCTCCTCGGCGAGCGCCGCCTTGTCGCCGGCGACGCCGGCGATGACGGTCTCGACCGCTTCCTCGCCGAATTTGCGCGCGCAAGCCTCGGCCCCGCGCGCGAGGAGCGAGGCGGTGTAAGACTGCGCCGGGTCGGCGCCGCGCCGCGCCGCGATGGCCGCAATGAGGCGGTTTAGAACCTCGCCGAGCGATTCTCTTTTTTCGGTCATTATCCC
The DNA here is from genome assembly GCA_050183685.1 of Amphiplicatus sp. GTDB lineage: Bacteria > Pseudomonadota > Alphaproteobacteria > Caulobacterales > Parvularculaceae > Amphiplicatus. The sequence goes on along the minus strand of JBFXBB010000035.1, from coordinate 260 downwards.
GTACTCCCCCTAATCGATCCGCGCCGGGATCCCCGCCGCGGCGAGCGCGCGCTTGGCGTCCTCGACCGAGGCTTCGCCGAAGTGAAAGATCGAGGCGGCGAGCGCCGCCGAGGCGGCGCTCTCGCGCGCGACCTCGACAATAAGCGCGATGCTTCCCGCCCCGCCCGAGGCGATGACGGGCACAGTGACGGCCGTACTGACGGCCCTTGTCAGGTCGAGTTCATAGCCCGGCTTCGCCCCGTCGCGGTCGATCGAGGGGT
>JBFXBB010000034.1:0-14696 GCA_050183685.1 Amphiplicatus sp. | reverse complement strand
CATGCGAGAGGAATAGCAACGAGCGGGCCGCCGAGCATCCCGATTACAAAAAGATAGATAAGGACGAAAGGCAGCTCCATAACCGACATGAAGGCGACGCTCGAAAAGAAGTCGCGTAGCGATTCGAATGAGCGAAGCCGCAGCAGCTGTGCGGTGACCGAGGCATTGTCGCTAGTCTGCGCCGGAAGTTTTGTCAGCTTCGAGAAGGTAAGATTGCCGACGATATTGTCCATGCGCGCGGCGATCCAGGCGAGGCGATGCGAGCGGATCGAACGCAAGATCCAGTCGGCGAGGATCGCAACCGAAACGCCCGCGACGAGATAGGGCAAGGCCTCAGCCGCCCGCGCGGCGATGACGCGGTCATAAACCATCATGATGAAAAGGGGTGTTGTAAGTCCCAATAGATTGATGAAAAAACTGAGGACAAGGATTTGTGCAATCAGTCTGTAGAAACGGATCGCGAGCGAGCGAAACCAGCCATAGCCGGCGCCCGCGCGTAAAATCGCAGCATTTTCTATCCTTTCGCGCTTCTGACGTTTGAAGACATAAAGAGCGCCCTGTCGGAAGGCCGAATCGGCGAGGTCGATCGAGCGAACCTCGCCTGTCCCGCCGTCATAAATCTTTGCCAAGCGACGCCCGCCCCCCGTCTCGATCGCGAGGACAACGAAGGGGGCGGCGTTTTTGAAGATGCGCTTCGGGATGATCAGGGCCGGCGCTTCAATGATTGAATCGAATTTCAACGCGCGTCGCTCGGCGTGAAGGCCGAATCTCGCCATAGTGTTCAGGAAATCCAGAAGGTCGAAGGGCTCGTCATAATGGGGTAGAATCTCCATGACCTCGCGCAACGACCTTCTTCGGTCGAGCGTCGATAGGAGCGCGCAAAAAGCGGCGGCATAGGGGCCTTCGAATCCTCTCGACCAGCGAAGCCCCCGCAGGCGCTCATAAAGCGCGTTCGTCTCATTGGGCGTCATGTCGGGAGGCTGGGTCATGCCAGCCCCCATCCGGGCGCAGCGCTTGGCGCAATGCGGCGCTGAAGCGCGAAAAAGCTGAGAGCGCCCGCCTCGTTGAGGCGAAGCTCGCGATTGCAGAAGCGGATAAGGTTCTCGTCCGCCGTATTGAGCAGCATGACGCTCTCGGCGCGCATTTGCGCAAGCGCGCCGACCATAAGGTCGTAGCTTCGATTGTCTAGCAATTCGCCCGCCTCGTCGAACAGGATGACCGGCGGGCGGGCGGCGAGCACGCGCGCGATCGCGATGCGCTGACGCAGCCCCGCTGGCGCCTCGTCGCTCGATTTCCCGCTGATGATGGTGTTCCAGCCATTCGCCATGCGCGCGACATCCTTGTCGACGCCGAGGCGGCTTGCGATGGCGAGCGCTTGGCGCTGGTCGCGCAGGCCAAAGCTGGTGAGGTTTTCGAGAATCGTCCCGTTGAAGAGTTCCGCAGAGGACGACAAGTAGCCGATGAAGTCAGCGCGCCGCGTCAGCGGGATCGCGCGAAGCGGCGTTCCCTGAACGAGAATCTCACCCTCGTTGACTGTCGCAAGACCGGCGATAACCCGCAGCAGCAACGAGCCGCGCCGTTCGCCGCCTGCGCGGATGACGGCCATTTCGCCGAGTTCGAATTGCGCCGACGAGCGGCGCAGAAGCGGCGGGCCGGTCCGCCGCCGCGCTATGCCGAGATCGCGCCATTCGAGCGCGGGCGGGACGTCTGTCTCATGCGCCACGGGCGCCGCGCTCGGTTCGAACGACTCGCCCTTGAGGATACTCAGAAATTCAATTCGACTTGCAGAATATTCCTGATATTTCATCCAAAGGATCACGCCGCGCTGCAGGGGAGGGATCAGCCGCCCGGAGAGGAGAACGCAGGCGATGAGAGACCCGATTGACAGTCCCTCCGTCATCGCCGTCGTAACGCCGAGCGTTACGACCGCCGCCGTCATCAGGTTGCCGAGCACTGCCCCAGCATTAAGGATCTGCGCAGAAGTCCGAGACACTTCGAAGTTTGCAAGGCTCGTGCGGTATTCGAGCGGCTCGTAGCGACGCGCGAAAAATCCACCCAGGGCAAAACTTTTCAGTGCGCCCATGCTCTGCAAGGTCGCTACGAGAAAATCATAGCGCGCTGCATCCGCAGCCTTTCGGATATCGATCATACGACGCAGCCGCGCTCCGCCCGCAACGCCGCGGTCGATAATGAGGGCGACGATAGAGAGCGGGGCAAGGATGATTAGTCCACCGATCGCGTAAATAAGCGCAAGGTAGGCGAGGATGAAGACGCAATCGATGAAGACCGTTGTCGAATGGCCGGAGTGAAACTCGCGCAGCGAGCGGACGGCTTGCATCTTTTGCAGCTTCTCGGAGGCCGACTGAATGCCCATGTCGTTCAGATTGGAGCCAAGGACGCGCCGCACCGCCGTGCATGACAGATTGCGTTCGAATCGCGCCCCGTTCTCAGAGAGAAGACGCGCGCGGGTGATGCGAAGCAGGGTTTCAAGTGCGACCGCGACGGCGACGCCGGCGACGAGCATGACAAGTGTCGCGTCCGCCCGGCTCGGTAGGACGCGGTCATAGATCTGCATAGAGAAAATAGGCAGAGCGATGGCGAGGATATTGATTGCGACGCTGCCGACAATGAGCTCGGCAAGACGCGCGCCCGCCGTCCCAATGCGCCCCCGCGCCGACATCAGCCGAAAAGCCCGCCAAGCCCGCTCCCGCCGACAAGGCCGCCAAAATCCTCATCGAGTCCGGAAAGCCCCTCCGATAGGACCGAATCGGGCTCCGGAAGATCCGTTCCGCCGAGAAGCTCGGAAACGAGGCCGTCCTCAGAGTCGACATTGAGCGCGAGATCGCCGATCAACTCCTCGCCGCCCTCATCGGAAAGAGTGAGTTCGCTGTCGATATTGACTTCGCCGAGGAGATCGAGCGCGTCGTCTATCGTTCCGTCGACGGGCGCAAGCAGCGCGTCGACATCGACGGTGATTTCTGACGCCTCAAAATCAAGGTCTGTTTCATTTAGCGCATTCTCGACAAGATCAACAGAGTCGATCGTTTCGCCGCCGCCAAGCGACAATTCCGCATCGGTTTCCTCAAGAACCGTTTGAACGGCATCGCCTACGCCCTCCGCCGCAGCGAGATCGGTCGGCGCGACAACATTAAGGTCGAGAAGCGCGCCTTCGCCGTCTTCGCTCGTGTCTCCATTATCCGCTGCGCTCCCATCGGTTGACGCCGCAAGATCGAATTCGACGAGCGGGTCGCCTCCGGCCGAAAGAACACTGTCGAGGAGGTCGCCGACTCCGTCTGTCACATCGTCAAGAAGCGCGTCTGTGTCGTTCGCGACCTCCTCAATGGATTGGAGCGCAGGTTCAGTTAGCGCTTGGGCGACGTCCCCGGCTTCTTCCGCAATATCGCCGACAAAATCGCCCGCCTCGTCGAGAACGGGGGTGTCGACGACGTCGACGGCCCCGCCAACATGCTCAAGCACGTCTTCGACCGGATCAAGCAACGGATCGAGGATATCAACAATCCTATTGATGCCGCCTTCCGAGACTTCGCCGACATTTTCGAGAAGTCCGTCGATCAGACCGGCCGCGTCGCCGGCGCCGTCTTTGACGATATCGACTACAGGTTCTACGACAGGAGCCAGAATATCCGTGACAGGCGTAAGAACGTCCTCGACGAGATCAATCGCCGGATCGCCGATCTCTTCAATGTCGTCGAGAACGTCATCGACAAGATCGACGACATCGTCGACGATATTCTCGACCGGGTCCAACAGGCCGGGTTCATCGGCGTCAGGCCCCCCCGTCTCGACATCGGGCGGCGGATTATCGTTTCCGCCCGGCTGTCTGTCATCTCCGGGAAGCATATCGCCCGGACCAATATTATCTATTGGAGAATTTTCGATGTCTATGCCGGGAGTCAACAGAACAGGGTGCATGTCCTCCGGCAGGGCCGCGTCCAGATCGGGTGCTGAGTTCTGAGCGTCGTTCGCGCCGCCGTCGCCGAGCGCGACGGATGGCGTCTCCGACGAAAAGGACACGCCGCCTGCGGATGAAAGAATATCCGCTGGCTCGGCGGACGCCGGGGCCGGGGCCTGCAGGACGTTCTTTACGTCGCTGATCGTAACGCTGGGCGCTGGCGCGGCAACCGCCTCGCTCGCGTCGAAAGGCTGCAATGCATGTCGGCTAAGTCCGTAGAGCGCACTTGAGCCGATATCGACTCCGCCCGCTTGCGTCTCGCCGCCGGTAAGCACAGGACCAAGCGCATCGGCAATGCCGGCATGGAGCACTGCGAAATTGAGATTGCCCGTGCTTGAAACGCCGTCGAGGATCCCGTCGAGATCTTCGGCTCGGAACTCTTCTCCTTTCAGGCGCGGCGAGATCGCCGTCGCCCCGTCAAGGACGTGGCTAAACGCGCCTTGCATATCGTTCGACAACGCCATTGCACCGACTCCCTTCCTTGTCGCGCCAAAATACGCCAAGGTTTCGCGCTGGCCTTCGACGCGCCTTCGCAAGAATTGCCTTAAATTTACAAAGGAGAAACCCCTTGATTGAAGGTATTGTGCGAGGCAGTTTTAAGTATCGGATTAACGATGCCCTAACGCTATTTTCATTATTAGACTCACAAAGCTTTATCGATATCGTTGCTCAATGTTGTGATGTTCAAAACGGCCTCCGCAGCAAAGTCCCCTTGGCCTGCGTCGACCAGCGCAGAGATTCTTGCGCAGTTGCCGCCCGATGTCATCGCCATCGTCACGGACGCCGACGGACATGTCCTCGAAGCGACAGAGCGCGCGCAGGAGCTGTTTGATGCGCATGCAAGTCATGGAGCGGCCACGGTTTCATTTGAGCGCCTCAATGACGCTGACAGCGGCCATATCGGCGCTGATATGGATATTGTCTACGTCTTTTCGGACCGCGCGGGCGTTAAGCGCCATGCGAAGCTTCGCCGTAAGGCGCTGCCTGCGGAGAAGTTAAGCAAGCGCACGCTCATCATCATAGAGCTCGTCGATGGGGTTATAGACGCCGACAAAGCGCGGCGCCGCCTCGAAGCGCGTATGCAGGCTGCGTTCGACGCGAATGAAGATATTTTGTTTTTCCTCTCGGAAAGCGGTATCGTCTTCGACCTCAACAAGGCGGCGCTGCGCTTCGTAAAAAAAGCACGCCAGGAATGCCTGGGAGATTATCTGTGGAATTTGTTCGGCCCGAGCGGGAAGACTCTTTCCGCTGATGCTTGGCGCGCGCTTCTGGACGATGCGCGGGCCGACAAGATGACGCCTGTTCAGACGGTCCTGCGCGGGGACGCGCGGGAACGGCTTTACCGGATCAGCGCGATCGGTCTTCCAAAGTCGTGCGGCGACGCGACGGATATCTTGTGCGCCGGCCGCGACATTACCGATATCGTTCGGATGCGTCTTTCCTTTCAGGAGGCGCAATCGCGGCTCGAACAGACCGTCGCCGAGCGGACAAAAGCGCTCACGGAAGCGAAAAAGTTGGCCGACGAAGCCAATCTGTCGAAAAGCCGGTTTCTCGCCAATATGAGCCATGAGCTTCGAACGCCGTTGAATGCGATTCTCGGCTATGCCGATCTGATGCTTCAGGATCTCGAAGCCGGCGCGATCGATCCAGCGCAGGCCGCCGGTGATCTCGGCCGCGTCAGGGTGAACGCCAAGCATCTCCTGATGCTTATCAATGACGTGCTCGACCTTGCGAAGGTCGAGGCGAACAAGATGGAGCTCTCCTATTGCGGCGTCGTCATTAAAGAGCTGCTCGACGAAATATCTGCGAGCGTCGACCCGCTTGTCGCAAAGAACGGGAATCGTTTGACAATCGCCTGCGAGACGGGCCTGGACAGCGCGACGATCGATCGTCAGAAGGTGATGCAGTGCCTTCTCAATCTTTTGAGCAATGCTGCGAAATTCACTGAAGCGGGCGATATTTTCCTTACCCTGTCGACAAAGCAGGAAGCTGGCGCGCGCATCCTCAGCTTCGAGGTAAAGGACACCGGGCGCGGCATGACAGAGGCGCAATGCGCCACGGTGTTTCAGGAGTTCGTTCAGGTGACCGAGGGCGACAAGCCGAACTACGGCGGCACCGGCCTCGGCCTGCCGATCGCGAAGAAATTCGCGCAATTGATGGGCGGCGACATCACCGCGCAATCGAGGTCTGGCGAAGGCTCCGTCTTCACGCTTTCAGTCCGCGACGGCCCCGTCTCAAACGATAACGAACTCGACGAATCGTGAGAAGAATCCCGATGAGACGCTTGAAAATCCTCATCGCCGACGACAATGCGGATGGCAGAGCGATCCTTGAGCGCTATCTGCGCCGGGCCGGCCATGAGGCCGTGTTCGTCTCCGACGGCAAGGTTTGCGTCGACAAGGCGATCTCTGAGGATTTCGACCTCGTTCTTCTCGATATGAACATGCCCGTGCTCGATGGCTGGCAGGCCGCCGAGCAGATTCGGGTCCGCAAGACCTACGCTGAATTGCCAATCATTGCCTTTACGGCCTACGCCATGCAGGGCGATCGCGAGAAATGCCTCGATGCAGGCTGCACAGATTATCTTGCAAAGCCTATCGATTTCGCCAAATTGGCGTCATTCCTTGAGAAATACGCCGCCTGAATGTTGAAGGCGCGGCGCACTCTAGAGAACCGGTCGAACCTGCGCGCATTCGCGCGCAGGCCGACGCGATCACAAAACAATCTCCGGCATCGGATGACGCTTCTTTATCGCCCGATGGGGGGACTAATCCGTAGAGAAATAGAGTTCAGCGACGAGGCCAGGGCCGGAATGGGGATCGGAAAGTTTCAATTCGCCATTGTGTAAGGTCATGATGCTGTTTGCGAGTGCAAGGCCAAGGCCGAGCCCCTCATGCTTGCGCGCCATGCTATTGTTGATTTGGTAGAACGGTGCGAGCACATCCGTCCGGTGCTCTTTGGGAATGCCGACGCCATTGTCCTCGACGGCGACTCTATAATATTCCTCGGAATAGGGGCCGAGGCGCACTTTTACAATCGGCGCCTTGTCCGTAAATCGAACGGCGTTCGAAAGCAACGCCGATATCGCCCTGCGTATATAATAGGGGCTGCCTTTCACGGATTTCTTCGGGTCATCAGTGAAGAGTTCGATCGATGCGGCCGCCATATCCTGGCGGGCGCCGAGCATTTCCCATTCATGCAACACGGCGCCGCGGAGATTAACGTCGATGTCTGCCGGCTCGGGCAATCCCTGCTGCAAAGTGAGATAGTCTGTCAGATCCTCAAAAATCGCAAGCAGGCCCAAGCCGCTTTTCTCGATATGGCGGAAGCGACGCTCCGTTTCGAGCGGGCCGACTTTTTCGATTTCATAGCTCTGCATCTGCTGGGAAAAACCGAGAATTTGATGCAGGCGCGTGCGCACCTCGTGGTTGAGCTGTGATTGGAGATCGCCGCGCTTGGCGGCGACGAGCGCTGTGCGAATGATGGCGTCGACCGCGCTGGCGTCGTCTTCCGCATTCAGATGCTCACGTTCCCGCAGCTTCCGGAGGCGGTGTAGAAGGCGCGTATTAACCTCGCGCGCTAGCATCATAGAGCGCGACTGATTGAGCTGCTTTTCGACGCGCGCCCAGACGACCGGAAAGTCGTAAGGCTTTGTCACATAGTCGTTCGCGCCCATATTGAGCGCGCGCGTGATCGCCTCCGTATCGTGCCGCGCAGAAACCGCGATGATGGCGGGCTGTTTTCCCTCCGCGCCGCCGCGGACTTTTTCGATGACCTCAAAGCCGTTCACTTCCGGCATCATAATGTCTAAAAGCACGACTTCGTGGTCGTTTCTGCTGATCGATTCGAGCGCTTCGCGTCCATTCGTCGCGAGCGAGACATTGCATCCCATGCGAACGAGATGCCTGCTCAAAACGTTTCGATTGTCTTCAAGGTCGTCTACGACCAGTACTTTCGCCGCTGCGCCCGTCATGAGGAATCACTCCATCAATTTCCTACTGTTCCTCTTATTTAATTTTGAATGCGAAGCCCGATCACCCCTGTCTAGGGGCATGACGCCCTAAAATTTTAAATATTTTGCGCATTTTTTCCGAGGTCCGTTCAAGGGAAAGAAAGCGCTTATCTCACCGCAAGCAGTGCGAGCCGAATAAGTTCAGCTTGTCTCGTCACGCCCGTCTTTTCAAAAATGCTTTTCAGGTAGCTCCGCGCCGTGCTGACTGAAATATTGATTTCGGACGACGCGCTCTCTAGATCTAGGCCGCGCGAAAGCGCCTGAACAAGCCGAGCCTCGGCGGCGCTCAAACCGAGCGCGATCGAAAAGGCTTCGGGCGAGGCCTCAATCTGGTTTTCGAGATCGTTGAAGATCAGATGATAGGTGTGACGGCTATCAATGCTGTCCTGCCTAGGAATGGAAGCGACGACAACCGGCTTTCGGCCGTCTTGCCGCTCTATCCTGATCAGCGCATTTTGCGTGTCTTTTAGATGTTTGTGCAAGGAGCTTCTGAGCTCTTCGTGAAAGATCTGCGTCGCGGCGCTGTCGAGGCAGACGAGCTGATCGGAGCAGGTGACGAGAAAGGGATCGCCTTGCCTAAACAACCTTTCCGCCGGCTCGTTGGCGAAAACGACGTGATAGCTTCGATCGAGTATGGCCGCGGGCATCCTCACGGCGTTGAATAAATTACGGCCAAGCTGGTCTTCGCGCGCCCGCCGCCGCTCCTCCAGACTCGTCATCGCCCAGACAAGCGCTTCTTTTAGGTCGACATCGGAGAAGTTCGGCGGCAGGATCCAGTCAAGGCGCGCCTCATTTACGAGGGCGGCAACGTCATTCTTGTCGATCTGAACGGCCGTTAGCATCAGCAACGATTCCGCAAAAGCGCATCGCAGCTTTTTTGCGTAGGATAGGCGCGGACCTTTCGCGCCTGTTGCATCAATGATGATGATATCGAGCCGATCTTCCTTGTAAAGAAGGCATGCCTCTTCATCGTCGGCGATAATATCAATTTGTTCCTGCAGCCCCAGCCTGCCGAGCATGCGGCCGAGTCTGATTCCGGCGCCTTCCGCGCCGACATGCGCGATGCGTGGACTTCTCCACATGACGAAAGTCTAACCAGGAAATGCTTCCCGATCGCTAACGCTCCGCATCGTAATAAATTTTATTCAAATTGACCGGTTCATTAGCCTGCGTTCACTGCCGAATGCAGGCTATGCGCTAAATGTCGCTTATCGATGGCGTGCGCCGCCGCGCCATAGACGAACGAAATTCGTTACGTATTTGCGTAAGGCGAAGGTTCCAGATTGCGAGTGGTGTTAATTGCAGCTTTACAGATTGGTTTGTGGGAAGAGAGTATAATCTCTATGACCGCGCCGGAGGCGGGAGTAAGGAGGAGCATACAGGGCGTCCCCATGCTGGATGCGTCTAAGAATCAAGCGACGGACAGTGCGGCTCGCCGTCACGCAGGCGCCTCTGGGGCCGCGCCCTTCAGGTCCCGTCGTCTGGAAGTTCCAACAGCTCGATTGCAATAGCATCCGGTCCCTCGATAAAGGCGCGACGGGCGTGCGCGCCGAGTTGTTGAGGCTCCTGGAGTATCGTGACGCCGTTACGTTTCAGAGCGGCGATCGCCCTGTCGAGATCCGGAACGGAAATGCCGATATGATCGTTCACCGTTCCGCGCGTCGGCTGCAGCGTGTCGACGCCCCGCCAGTCGTCCCGGAATGCCGTCCGGGAATATTCCTGCGGATAGATGATCATGTTCACCTGATCGAAATCATGCGACGAGGAAGGGCCCACCTGGACGCCCGTCTTCGCAAATCTCGGCTCGCCGTCAGCGCCCGGCGCCGAGCGCGTCCGGCCCTCTACGCCGAAGATCCTGACATACCAGTCGCCAGCGGAAACCGGATCGGCGCTGAACATATGGATATGGCCGAAATCATTGGTCGGGGCGGTGTTGAGTTCCACCAGCGCGCCGTCCGGACTTGTCAGGTACATGTAGTAAAACCGCTCCGGCGGGACCTCGGCAAATACCCGGGAAATATCCGTGACAGGCTGCTCGAACGCGGCGCCCATCTCCTTCTGGCGTTTATATTCGGCGAGCGGGTCCGGGGCGCCCCAGCCAATATGCCAGATAGCCGTATTCTTCGCCGTGCTTGCAGGCCTGTCCGCCTTGTCGAACAGAATCCAGACATTCTGCGCCTTGACGGCCCCGTCGGCGCCGGGAAAGTCGCCTGGTTCGGCAGCGAAGTGTTGCGAATAATAGGCGACCGACTTTGCCGGATCGACCGAGTTGATGTGAATATGATGCCAGTGCGCGTCAGGGATCAGAGGCGCGTCATCGATTGCCGCTGTCACGCTTTCAATCTGACTCTCGCTGCTCTTGCCTGTCTCGGCGCAAGCCGCCGCAAAGCTGTAAGTCAGTAGACTGAGGAGTATGAGCGTCCATGCCCGTTTCATCTGTCCTGTCTCGACGTTCTGTTTGTGAGTTCCCGGTTCGAGCGGGCCAGAACAAGCTCCCGATAGGCGATACAGGCCTCGATATAGCGGCGGTACATCTGCGGATCGACATTTTCGGATTCGCAGCATGGCAGAAAAAGGACGCCCTCTTCGGTGAAGTTGCCGTCCCAGGCGATCAGCTCTTCATCGGTCATGAAAGGCGAGTAAGTGATCATCTTTGACTGCGGCACGGCGTCGAAATAGGCGCAGAGATTGACGCCGGTTTCCGTCATTTGCCGGAAGGGCGCGTGCGCTTCGAAATCCCACTCAGCCTCGCCGGTCATTGTCCGCTCCCTGTCCGATCATCAGGCCTGGCGCACCCAGCCATGAGCGTGATTGTCGCGCATGCCGCCATGATGCAGATAGGCCTCCTTGATTCTAGACAGCGTGTCGCCGGGCAGCCGATTGCGCTGCTCCTCGGGATCAACGCCATATATTTTGGCGGCGTTAAGGCCGAAGATCTTCGCCTTGTCCTCGTCGGTGATCTTCTTATAGCCGTGCTTCTCACAGAGCTCGTCCGAAATCTGGAAGCGCATGAAGGCTTCGATCGACCATTGCGGCGAGCCCCACCACAGGCAATCCGTGCCCCAGACGACGTGGTCGGCGCCGTACTCCTTGATGTTCAGCCCCATGCCATGCATCGCCATGACCGGGTCTTGCACGACCAGCGTGTTGAAGAAGGAGCCGATCTCGCAATAGACGTTGTTCATGCCAGGATTGCGGCGCTTGATGTCCATCAGCACCTTGTGCCAGAGGAAATCGCCCGTCTCCGGATTGTATTCGTTCATCTGCTTCCAGTTTTCGCCGTCCGACGCGCCATGTTTCAGCGCGGAGTGATAGATGATGAAGTCGATATCCGGATTGCGCAGGGCCGCCTTTTCGACATCCTTCGGATTGGCGAGATGGCCAAGCTTCTTGGACTGGTACGAGTAGCCCTTGTGCACCGAGAAGGTTTTCATTCCGCGTTTCCTGGATTCCTCGATGAACCACTGGGCGTTGTCGTCATCGAGCTGAAATCCGCGGCCGGCGCCGCCTGGATCGGTGTGGCAGTACCATTTCCACGAATCGATCTTGTACTGATTGAGTTCGCGTTCCATCTGTTCGATGCAGGCGGCGCGATCCATTCTGTCGGCGACCTTGTTCCAATAATGATTGGGCGCGAGGTTGCCCTGGCTGAGGACCCGGCGCGAGCCGGCGAGCTCATTGATCTGATCTCGGCTCTGCGCCATCAGCCAGGAGGGGAGGATTGCGCCATGCGGCGTGCGCTCGGCGCCTTCGAGGATGCGCCCGTCCTCGCGGCGATTGATCTCTTTGCCCGGGACGCCTGAAATGACGAGCATCGCCGTGTCGCTGTCGAGGAGCATTTCCTTGACGAAATTGCGGAAGCCATAGGCCTGCGCGTCATTCGACAGCCGGAAACCCATATTCATCGCCGTTTCGGACTCCCGGAAACCCAGCGCATAGCCATTCGAGAAGTGCGCCTGGACATCCATGATGAAATACTTGCCTTTTTTCCCGCCGGTCAGTTTCCGCTCGACCGCCTCGGGCTCGAACTGCTCTTCCTCGTCGACATCCCAGGCCCTGGCGCGGTGGACAGAATTGGCGGCCAGGAAACAGGTGGCGATGCCCATCGACGAGGCCATATACGCACGCCGCGACATGCCGAGCTTCTTCGCATTGCGCGCGCCCCATTCCATGCTGAGATCTTCGATCTGCTTTTGCTTTTCGGTTTGCGGACGCGGAATGAACTCCTCATTCGACACCACCTCCGTCGGGACCGGGCTGTCGACATTCTTCTGCTTGTCCTTATTGCCCTTGCGGATCCACATGATCTTCCTCCTCGGTCTTCTGGCGGCTTGACGCGCCTTCTCGCGCTGCGGCGCAGCGTTCGAAAATAAAAACTGGCCCTTAGTGGGCCTTTTATAAATGTGATAGTCAAGTATAGCCATCATGGCGAGAAAGGCGATTTTGTAGTTGAAGACAGGGTTTGTTCTGAAATTGAGCCAGTGGAGCGCGCGCCTGGGCCAGTATTGCCGCCTATACCGTTTTCCTGGTTGAGGTGGCGCGCTTATGCCGTGTTGCAACTTTAATGAAGCAGTCGGGCGAAAAGATCCGACCGCCGCGAGAAGGGAGGGGCGTCTTGATCGCGCGAATAGCAAACTTGGTTTTTGCGGCGTTGCTGCTGTCGGTCGGCCTGTATCTGGCTATCCGCGGCGTCGCGCTCATCTCGCTCGGAGGCAGTTGGTACTACGCGCTCGCGGGGGCGGGACTCGGCGCCGTCGCTCTTTTGCTGGTCCTGCGCAGCCGGCGCGCCGGCGTGCTTTATGGACTTATCATCGCGCTCACGGTCCTATGGTCGATTCCGGAAGCCGGCCTCGACCTTCTCGCGCTCCTGCCGAGGCTTGCCGCTTGGCTCGTCCTCGGCCTGTGGTTTCTCACGCCCTGGCATCGGGCTGCAATGCGTGACGGCGCCGGGGGACGGTGGGTCGGCGGCGCGGGTCTTGCGGCCGTCATGCTCCTGATCGCAAGCGGGCTCCAGCGCGGCGAGATCGTGGCTTTCGAGCGCGTGGCGACAGCCGAACCAACGAGTACGGATGATTGGCGTTATTACGGAAACTCACAGAAAGGCACGCGATTCTCGCCGCTTACGCAAATCACGCCGGAAAATGTGGCTGACCTCGAAGAAGTCTGGCGGTTCAGAACCGGCGTTCCCTATGAGTTCAAGAACACGCCGATCCAGATCGATGACAGTATCTATATGTGCGCATCGGGCAATATCGTCATTTCAATCGACGCCGCCACGGGTGAGGAGAAATGGCGGTTCAATCCGCTGAACAAGCTGTCCGGCTGGACCTGGGACGACCTGAAGCGCGGCAACACCTTCACGCGCGGTTGCCGCGGCGTCTCCTACTATGAAGCGGGAGAAGGATATGCCGGCGCTTGCCCGGCGCGAATTCTGACCGGGACGACGGATGCGCGCCTGATCGCGATCAATGCCCGGACCGGCGAGCGCTGCGAGGATTTCGGCGAGAATGGCGAGGTCGATCTGCGTGAAGGCCTCGGGCCGCATCCGGTCTTCGCCTATTTCCACAGCTCGGTTCCACTGGTCGCCGGGGACAAGGTCGTGGTCGGCGGCTGGGTTGTCGACAATCAGGAACTCGGCAATCCGTCAGGCGCGCTCAGGGCATACGATGCGATAGACGGCTCATTCGAATGGGCCTGGGATATCGGCCGTCCCGGCGACAACGGCTTCCCCAAAGACGGCGAGATATTCACGCGCGGCACGCCGAATGTCTGGTCACTGATGAGCTATGATCCCGAACTCGATCTCCTCTACGCGCCGACCGGCAATGCGTCCCCGGATTATTATGGCGCCAAGCGCCGCGCCATTGATGACGCCTTCAACGCGTCCGTCGTCGCTCTCAAAGCGGGCACGGGCGAGCTTGTCTGGTCCTACAGGACGGTCAATCACGACCTCTGGGACTATGACGCGCCCTCGCAGCCAACCCTTGTCGATATCCGCAAGGACGGCAAGCGCGTCGCGGCCCTTGTCCAGCCGACAAAGCGCGGTGAGATCTTCCTGCTCGACCGGCGGACCGGCAAGCCGATCTGGCCGGCGACCGACTGTCCGAACAGAGCCGAGCCGACGCCGGCGGGCGAATGTCCGGTCCCGCAAAATCCCGCCAAGGGCGAGCGGCTTGCGAGGACACAGCCTTTTTCCGGCCTGCCCCGATTCAACCAGCCGCGCCTGGAAAGAGACATGTGGGGCTTGACCCCGCTCGATCAGCTCTACTGCCGCATCGAGTTCAGGAAAATGCGTTACGATGGACATTTCACCCCGCCCATGCCTGGCGGAGGCGTCCTCGGCGAAGGCAAGACTTGGGGCGGCTCCTTCCAATATCCGGGCAATGAGGGCGGCTTCAACTGGCCGAGCGTTTCCGTTGACGCCGACAACGGCTTGCTCGTCGCCCAGCCCATGCTGCTTGGCAATCGCATTTACCTGCAAACGGCGGCGGAGCGCGCCGAAGCCCGCGGCGGACGCATGGCTCCTCCTCCGCCAGACCTGACGGGGCAGGGCGCTTGGGCGCCCGATGCGCCGCGCTACGCCATCACCAGCCGCTTTGTGTCGAAGTGGAAAATTCCGTTCACGGATATCGCCTCCAACATGCCGTGCTTCGAGCCGCCCTATGGCCGGCTCGCCCTGATCGATCTCAATGAGAACCGCCTGCTCTGGAG
>JBFXBB010000033.1:0-14726 GCA_050183685.1 Amphiplicatus sp. | reverse complement strand
TCATGTCGAAAAGCGGAACGCCGATATCGATCGCGGCGTAAAGATCGGGACGCTGCGTCAGCATCACTCCCATCAAAAGCCCGCCATTCGAGCGTCCGACCGCGCCGAGCTTGTCGGGGCTCGTCAAGCCGCTCGCCATGAGGTCCTCCGAGATCGCGATGAAATCGTCAAAGGCGCGCTGGCGGTTTTCTTTCAGCGCCGCCTGGTGCCAGCGCGGCCCATATTCGGAGCCGCCGCGAATATTCGACAGGACGAGGACGCCGCCGCGCGCGATCCACAACTTCCCGGCGATCGCGCCATGTTGCGGCCGCGCCTCGTCGGAGAAATAGACCGGCAAGGTCGGCGACAGAAATCCGCCATAGCCATATTGCACGACGGGCGCGTCGCCTTTTTTCAGGACCGAGTCCTTGCCCATGATGAAATAGGGAATTTTCGTTCCGTCTGCGGAGGTTGCGAAACGCTGCTCGACGACGACGCCAGTCGCGTCGTAGAAAGCCGGCGCCGAGGCGATCTTCTCGGTCTTGACGCCGGTCACAGAATAGAGCGTATCCGGCGTCGTCAGGCTTTCGAAGGAGACGAGGGCGTCGTCGGTCCCCCCGCCCGCCGAGACGAGCGAGACGACGCCGTTTCCCGGAAGCCCGATCGGCCGCGCCTTCCACGCGCCGTCCTTTTCTCTTAGAAGCCGCGCCGCCTTGCCGGCGACGTCTTCCAGATATTGAACGACGAGGCTCGTCTCGCCGACGCCGACGGCGCCGATCGACTGGTTGTCCGCCGCCGCCATCACAAGCTCGGCGGCGTCCTTCGCAAGGTCATAGGCGATGATCGCGCCTTGCGGATAAACGGCGCCGCCAAATGTCCAGTCTTCGCGCAAGAGGAAAATCGCGCGCCCGTCGAGGACGCCTTCAAGATCGGCGTTCAGCGGCAAAGGCAGTTTTTTCTTCGCGTTTTTTTCGGCGTCGCTCCGCGAATAATAATATTCGGTTTCATAAAATGAGACCGCGCGCGCGACGAAAATATGCCCGACGCCTTTTTCCCGCTCGACGCGCGGCGAGGCGATCACGTCGCTCGCCTCGGCTTCGAAATAGACCGGCGCGTCGGCGAGCGCGCTCCCGCGGGCGAGGCGCACGAGCTTGCGCGGATAGCCGGACGCGGTGAGCGAGTCCTTTCCGAGATCCGTGCCGACAAGAAGCGTATCCGCGTCGAGCCAGGCGATCTCGGATTTTGCTTCCGGCAGCGCGAAACCGCCGGCGACGAATTCCTTTGTCGCCGTATCGAATTCGCGCCAGACGCTGGCGTCTTTCCCGCCGCGGGACATTTCGACCATGCAATGGCGATAGTCCGGCGCCAGGCAGACAAATCCGCCATGCACCCAGTTCTCGCCCTCCTTCCCGGCGAGCGCGTCGAAATCGATGAGGATGTCCCATTCAGGCGCGCCCGCCCGGTAGTTTTCAAGGCCCGCCCGCCGCCACAGGCCGCGTTGATGGGTCTCGTCCCGCCAAAAATTGTAAACGGCGCCGTTCCGGATCGCGCCATAAGGAATGCGCGCCGTCGAGGACAGGATCGCGCGGGCTTCCTCATAAAGCGCCGGAAAACGCGGATCAGCCTCAAGCGCGCCCAGGCTGCGCGCGGTCTCGGCCCGCACCCAGGCGAGCGCCTGCCCGCCTTCGATCTCTTCGAGCCAGAGATCGGGATCGTCCGCGGCGAGCACCGCTCCCGAAACGAGAAACGCCGCCGCGGCCGCCATGCTTTTCAGCCCGTCATCCATAAAGGCCCTCGAAGAACGCCCCCGAAATCGGCGTTGAGCGCCCCGTTCAGGTTAACGGGCCCGGACCATAAAGGCGCGCGGGCCGTCCGCAAGCCTTGACCAAACCCCAGACGATACAACGCTTGCGGGACGCGGCGAGACGAAAATCGCCTTTTTGGCCCCGCTCTTGCTTACAATTATTTGCATCGCCTTAGCGAAGGCTTGAACGCGTTTTCTTACGGTGAGGTCATGATCGCCATTCAAAGGATTTCGGGGATGCCCAAGCGCGAACTCCGCCGCTATCGCCGCATTGCGCTCGATCTTCCCGCCCGCATCGTCGTCAACGGCATCGATGAATATCAGGGCCGGCTCTTGAACATCTCGCCCGGCGACCTTGCGGTCATCGTCGAGGCCGATGTCGTCGTCGGGGACGCGGCCGTCGTCGCCATTTCCGGCCTCGACCTCATCGAAGGCCGCATCGCCCGGGTGACGCCGGACGGCTTTGCTCTTTCCTTCCGGCTGTCGCGCAAGCGCCGCCAGATCCTGACCGAACAATTGATGCTCCGCGCCAATCCGGCCTATGCTGACGGCCTTCGCGACCGCCGCGCCTCGCCCCGCCACGCCATGAGCGATCAGCGCATGGCGTGCCGCCTTTCCGACGGCGCCGCGCTCTTCGTGCGGGTGCTCGACCGTTCCGTCGACGGCGTTTCGGTCGATGCGCCGAGAAAGCCGCCGGTCGGCTCCGAGATCCATATCGGGCGCGAGCGCGCGGTCGTCATCCGCCATACCGCGCGCGGTTTCGTCGCCGTGTTCGAACAAACGTCGCCGCAATCGCAGACAAGGCTCCGCGCGG
Source organism: Amphiplicatus sp. (assembly GCA_050183685.1). Taxonomy (GTDB): domain Bacteria; phylum Pseudomonadota; class Alphaproteobacteria; order Caulobacterales; family Parvularculaceae; genus Amphiplicatus. Next base: position 12,129 of record JBFXBB010000033.1, on the reverse strand, counting down.
TCTAACCCCGCCGCCGCGATCTCGCCTGAAGCGACCCCCGCTTCAGGAAGCCGGCGCGAGGACGACGGCGCGCAGATTCTCAATCACTTCGCGCGCGTTGAAAGCCTGCGGATTGTCGGCGGGCTTCGGCCCCTTATGCATCGTCACGAAAGCGACCGCCGAATAGCGCACGACTTCGCGCGTATAGGAATCATAAGGATAGCCCCAGCCGAACCCATAAGCGTAGTATGGAAAGGCGTAATAGGCGCCGGGATAGCCATAGCCATAGCGGCCGAAAAAGGCGGGGCTGGCGGTCGAGGAATAGGAGGTGCGCGCCTCGGTGTCGTTCTCGACGACGATGAAGTGATCAAAGCCGTTTTCGACGGTCAGCTCCGCCGCGCGGAAGAGCAGCGAATTCTCGACCGTCTCGCGCGTCGTCGAGGAATTGCCGCGAAAGGTGATGCGATAGCGATTGGATTCGATGCGCTGCTCGGAAAAGCCATAGCCGCGCCCCGCCTCCGCCGACTGATAAGGCGTCGAGGTCGCGCAGGCCGCAAGCCCCGCCGCGCAAGCCGCGATCGTCAGATATCGAAACATTCAGAACTCCGTTCAAAAGGCCGCCTTCGCGGCGCCCCGCCCTGCCCAAGCCGGCATTTTACGGTTTCGCGCCGCGCTTGAAAAGCGCCGCCGGCTAGGGCGACCGCGCCGCGGCGCCGGTTTCCGGCAGCGATTTCACATGCAGATCCATTTGCGGGAACGGAATCTCGATATTGTGATCGTGGAGCGCATCCCAAAGCGCGAGCATGACGGCGCTGCGCACATTCGACACCCCGTTCGCCGGATCGTTGATCCAGAAACGCAAGTCGAAATTCACCGAGCTGTCGCCGAACCCTGTCAGATTGCACAAGGGAGAGGGCGATTTGAGCACGCGCTCGACCGTCAGCGCGGCCTCCTCGGCGAGCTTCTTGACGCCCCTGAGGTCGCGGGTCTTGTAGGAGACGCCGAAACCGGCGTGGAGCCGCACGACGCGGTCCGTATGCGACCAATTGATGACGCCTTCCTCGATGAACTTATCGTTGGGAATGAGATGCTCCTTGCCGTCGCGCGTGCGGATGCTGACATAGCGGGCGTTCATTTCGGAGATCCAGCCGAAAGTGTCGCCGATCTCGACGACATCGCCCGGCTTGATCGACTTGTCGGCGATCAGCGTGAAGCCGGCGAAGAAGTTGGAGATCGTCCGCTGCAAGCCGAGCCCTACGCCGATGCCGACGGCGCCGCCAAAAATCGCCAGCGTCGCGAAGGGAAAGCCGACGACCTGCAAGGCGACGACAAGCGCGATGATCGGCAGCACGATATCGAGAATCTTCGATATCAGCGCCTTGAAGGACGTCGTCAATTCGTCGATCGACGCGATGCGGCCTTTCAGGAATTTATTGAGGAGGCTTGCGAGCCAGAAAAACGCCGCGAAGACGATCAGGGTGCGCACGAAATCGAGCGCCGAATAGGTGATCGGCTGGCCGCTCGCATCCGCGCCGATCGGAAAGGCGAAGGCGTCGAGCTGGCGCACGACCCGGCCGAGGAGGCCGAAGGCGTCGAGCGCCGCGATCGGCCAGGCGACATAGAAGGCGACGCGCGACCAAAAGGGCGAGCGGATGACGAGCGTGACGAGCCTGATGACGATCCAGGCGAGAAGGAGGCTCACCCCCGCCTGGACGAGCCCGCTCGGCCGCGTCAGCGTCCCGAGGACGATGACGGCGACCTGAAGCGTGGCGAGAAGCGCGATCGGCGTCGCGATATGGGCGAAGGCGTTCGCGGCGCGGCGGAGAAACCCATAGGGCGCGCGCGGCGCGACCTGGCTCGCGATGAGCTTTTTCAATTGCGGGCCGAAAAGCGCCGCCGGAACGAGCGCGGCGATGAGAATGAGCGCCTGAACGGCGACGTCGAGCGTCAGGAGATGCTCGCGCGCCCATTCGAGAAAGGCGCTTCCCCGCGTCGTCAGCTCGTCGGCGCCGATAAGCTCGTCAAGCGCCGATCCGTTGTCGGACGGCGCTTGCGGAGGGGCGGCGGGCGGCTGTTCCGGCTCTTCAAGCATGCCCCGCGTTTTCTATCACCATGTCCGGCGCAAATCCATCGCCGTTCACTGTCCGGCGTCTTCTCCCTCATCCGGATACGGAAGGCTTGCGATATGGAGAAGCAGAAACGCGCCCGCGATGAGAAGGCCGATCGCGACGGGCGGATGCCCCTCGCCCAATAGCCGCCCGACAAGGGAAGCGAGCGCGACGAGGAGATAAGGCGCAAGCGCGGGCCGCTCATGGCGCAGGCGCAACAGATACATCGCCGCCGCCGCGACGAGGAGCGAGGCCCCCAGCCAATCGAAGAACGACGCCATGAAAATCTCCCGCCCGCATGATCGGACAGCAGGCTTAAGAGAGGCTTAGGCGATATGGTTAACCTTTACTCTCCGACCCGCTGCGCATCGCGCAAAGCCCGGAATTCATTGCCTTCATACCAATTCGGCCAAACCGAGGACTCGGCGAGCGCCTCGCCCGTCTCATAGAGGATCTCGACCGTTTCGGTCATGCCGTCGAAATTCCAGCTATCGTCGATTTCGTCCGCCGGCTTGTGATAGCGGTTCGCCGCATAGTCCTCTGCGAGCGCCTTGCCGGCCTCCTCGCCGCCCTCGCGCAGATCGAGCCCGCCATCGACGTAAAGCATCGGCACGCCCTTCTTGGCGAGCGATATATGATCGGAGCGGTAGAAATAGCCTTTCTCCGGCTCGCGGTCCGGCGTCAGGCGCCGCGCGCGACGCGCCGCGATCTCGGCGAGCACGTCTTCAAGCTCCGACGCGCCATAACCGACGACGGTCAGGTCCTTCGCCGGCGGCGCCGGCAAGAGGGCGTCGATATTGAAGCCGCCGACAATGTCCTTGAGCGGGACGAGCGGATTTTCCGCGAAATAGGCCGAGCCCAAAAGGCCCGATTCTTCCGCCGTCGTCGCAAGGAAAAGGATAGAGCGCTTCGGACGCGGCTCGCGCGCCGCGAATTTCTCGGCGATTTCGAGAATCGCCGCAACGCCCGTCGCATTGTCGACCGCGCCGTTGAAGATTTTGTCCGCGCCTGCTTCGGTCGGATTGACGCCGAGATGATCCCAATGCGCCATGTAAAGCACATAGTCGTCGGGCGCCTGTGAGCCCTTGAGGACGCCGACGACATTGGCGTCCTCGCTGCGTCGAATCGTCGACGTCAATTGCGCCGAGGCCGTCACCCCGTCAAGCGGAACCGCCTTGAATCCCCGCGTCTTCGCCTTTTCCATGAGATCGTCGAGACCGAGCCCGGCGGACGAAAGCACCTGGCGGGCCGTCTCATTCGTCAGCCAGCCTTCGGCGACGATGCGCGAGGCGCCGTTGTCGGCGCGTTCGAGGTCGATCTGCGGGCCGGACCAGGAGCCCTCGACGACGCCCCAGCCATAAGCGGCGGGCGCCGTGTCATGGATGATGAACGCGCCCGCCGCGCCCTGGCGCGCCGCCTCCTCGAATTTATAGGTCCAGCGCCCGTAATAGGTCATGGCGTTGCCGTTGAAGAGCGCGGGGTCCTGTGTCGCATAACCCGGATCGTTGACGAGAATGAGGATCGTCTTGCCCTTGACGTCGACCCCGTCGAAATCATTCCACTGATATTCCGGGGCGACGATCCCATAGCCGACGAAGACGACGTCGCTATTCGCAAAGCCCAGCTTTTTCTCGACCCGTTTCGTACCGAGAACATAATCCGTTTTGTAGGCGAGTCGCCTTTCGCCCTGCGGCGTATCGAACCGCAGATAGGACGCTGACGGATCAAGCGTCATCTCGACCATCGCCGCCTTCTGGAAATAGTCTTCGCCGAGGGGCTCGACGCCGAGCCGCGCAAATTCGGCCGCGATATAGCTTCGCGCCTTTTTTCCGCCCGGCGTCGTCGGCGCGCGCCCCTCGAATGCGTCCGAGGCGAGGGTCTCGATATGCTTGCGCAAATCATCGCCGGTGATGGCGGGGCTTGGCGCCGCCTCCGCGGCTTCCTCCGAGGCCGACGGCGTTTGCGCGGGCGCTTCGGCTTGGCGCTTTCCGCAGGCCGACAAGAGCGCGATCGCGGCGAAAAGAGCGAGGGATTTTGCGACGCTTGTCATGGACTTCCTCCTCGTCATGGTTAACCGCCCTGTCGCATGACAAATGGCGCAAGATCAAGCGCCGCGCTCCCCTCGATCCGACCGTTTGGGCTCGCATCGGGCGCGGAAATCCTTTATGAGCGCAAGGGGTGGGTCGGCAAGCCGTGGGACAAGACAAGCCGGACAAGGCGGCGCCGCCTCGGGAGGAGATATGAGCGTTTCCATTCAGGCGACGACGATCGCGGATTTCGCGGAGGCCGCGCCGGCCTATTTACGCAATCTCACGCCGGCCGCGCTTTATGAACAGGCGGTAAGGCGCGACGAAGGCGAAATCGCCGCGGGCGGGCCGCTCGTCGTGCGCACCGGCGAGCATACGGGCCGCTCGGCGCAGGATAAATTCATCGTCAAGCGCGCCGAGACGGCGGACGAAATCTGGTGGGACAACAACAAGCCGATGTCGGCCGCGCATTTCGACCGGCTCCATGAGGACATGCTCGCCCACGCCGCCAGCCTCGATCTTTACACGCAGGATCTCTTTGGCGGCGCCGATCCCGAGCATCGCATCAAGGTGCGCGTCTTCACCGAATTCGCCTGGCACAGCCTGTTCATCCGCCACCTTCTGGTGCGTCCCGAAGAAGCGGCGCCGGATTTCGCGCCGAATTTCACCATTGTCGATCTGCCGAGCTTCGAGGCCGATCCGGCGCGCCACGGCTGCCGCACGAAGACCGTCATCGCGGTCGATTTCACGCGCCGCCTCATCCTCATCGCCGGAACGTCCTATGCCGGCGAAATCAAGAAATCGGTCTTCACGATCCTCAATTATCTGCTGCCGCCGAAGCGCGTGATGCCGATGCATTGCTCGGTCAATGTGGGCGAGGCCGGCGACGCCGCGATTTTCTTCGGGCTTTCCGGCACCGGCAAGACGACGCTGTCGGCGGACCCGGCGCGGACCCTCATCGGCGACGACGAGCATGGCTGGGGCGAAAGCGGCCTCTTCAATTTCGAGGGCGGCTGCTATGCGAAAATGATCCGCCTGTCGCCGGCGGCCGAGCCCGAAATCTACGCGACGACGAAACGGTTCGGCACGGTGCTCGAAAATGTCGTCATGAACCCCAAGACGCGCGCGCTCGATCTCGACGACGCCTCGCTTGCCGAAAACTCGCGCGGCGCCTATCCGATCGACTTCATTCCGAATGCGAGCCTCGAAGGCCGCGCCGGCCATCCTAAAAACATCATCATGCTGACCTGCGACGCTTTCGGCGTCATGCCGCCGATCGCGAAGCTGACCGCGGCGCAGGCGATGTATATGTTCCTTTCCGGCTATACGGCGAAGGTCGCCGGCACCGAAAAAGGATTGGGCAAGGAGCCGCAGGCGACTTTCTCGACCTGTTTCGGGGCGCCCTTCATGCCGCGCCATCCTTCCTTATACGGCGCGCTGCTCGGCGCCTTGATCGAGCGTCACGGAGCGGCCTGCTGGCTCGTCTCGACCGGCTGGACCGGCGGCCCTTACGGCGAGGGCGCGCGCATGCCGATCAAGGCGACGCGGGCGCTTCTCGCCGCCGCGCTCGACGGCTCGCTCAGCAAAGCGCCGATGGCGACCGACCCGATCTTCGGTTTTAAGATTCCGACATCCGTTCCGGGCGTCGACGAGGCGATTCTCCTGCCACGGAACACCTGGAAGAGCGCGGCGGACTATGACGCGCAAGCAAGGAAACTCGCCGCCATGTTCGCGGAGAATTTCAAAGCCTTCGCGCCCTTCGTCTCGGAGGATGTGCGCGCGGCGGGCCCGCGCGCTTAGGCGCGCGTATCGAGCCGCGCGCCGGGTTCCTGCGGCTCCTCGCCGTCGGACGGCGCCCCGGGCCCCGTCGAGACCACCACCATCGCCGCGCGCAAGACCCGGTCGCCGATGACGAAGCCCGGCTGGGCGACGTCGAGGACGTGACCCGCAGGCGCGGCGCCCGGCGCCTGCGCGACCGCCTGATGCAGGTTCGGATCGAATTTCTCGCCCCTCGGCGAAATCTTGCGGACGCCGTGGCGCTCAAGCGCCGCATGCAGCTCCTTATCCGTCATTTTGAGGCCGGTTATGAAGGCGGAGAGCGTTTCGGGCGCGACCGCCCCATCCGGATCGGGCGCCGCGTCAAGAGCGCGGTCGAAAGCATCGGCGACGCTCAGGAGGTCGCGCGCGAAAGAGGTGATCGCATAGCGGCTCGCCTCGCCCTTTTCGCGCTCGGCGCGCCGGCGGGTGTTTTCAAGCTCGGCGGCAAGACGCAGGACGCGGTCGTTCAATTCGGCAAGCTCGCCAAGGCGCTTTTCCTCATCGCCCGCCGCAGACCGGTCGAGATCGGGGCCCGCGTCCTCGGGGCTTGCCGGCGCCTTCGGGGATTCCTGACCGTCGTTCGGCTCGTAGTCGGACTTGCTCATGATCCTCGCTCTCCGCCTCGCGATGTACGTCCGCGCGGGCGTTATTTCAACATCCGGGAGACGACTTCGGCCGTATAGTCGACGATCGGGATGACCTTGGCGTAATTGAGCCTCGTCGGTCCGATGACGCCGAGCACCCCGACGATCTTGCGGCTCTGGTCGCGATAGGGCGCGACGATGACCGAGGAGCCGGACAGCGAGAACAGCCGGTTCTCCGAGCCGATGAAGATTTTGACCCCTTCGGCGTTTTTCGCGGCGCTGAGGACGTCGATCACCTCTTCCTTGCGTTCAAGATCGTCAAAGAGCATCCGGACGCGTTCAAGATCCTCGCCCGCCGCTTTGTCGAGGAGACGGCCCTGGCCGCGCACGATGAGCAGCGATTCGCCGCCGGAGAACTCGGCGACGCCGTCGGCGACGAGCTTTGCCGTCAGGGCGTCGAGCTCGGCCCGGTGGGCCTCGATCTCATGGGCGATGATTTCCTGCGCTTCGCCGATGGTCCGTCCACGGATGCGGGCCGAAAGGAAATTGCCGGCCGTGACGAGAGAGGAGGAAAGCACCCCCGGCGGCGTCTTCATCACCCGATTCTCGACGCGCCCGTCGTCGAAGACGAGGACAACCAGCGCCTCGCCCGGCGCGGTCGGAACGAATTCGATATGCCGCAGCGGCGCCTCGCGTTTCTCGGCGACAACGAGGCTCGCCGCATGGGTGAGGCCCGACAGCCGCGCCGCCGCCTGTTCGAGAATGTCGCCGGGATCGGCGCGCGAGGAATCCTCGATCGTCCGGCGGTCTGCGTCCGATATCTCGCCGATCTGCAACATGCTGTCGACAAAGAGACGCAGGCCCAGCTCGGTCGGCAGGCGCCCCGCCGAGACATGCGGCGCATGGAGAAGCCCGAGATCGGCGAGATCGGCCATCACATTGCGGATCGTCGCGGCCGAAACGGCGATGCGCGCATCCTGACTCAAGGTGCGCGAGCCGACGGGCTCTCCGGTCCTAAGATAGGTCTCGACGAGTTGGCGAAAAATTTCGCGCGAACGCGCGTCGATATCGTGGAGGACGGTCATCGGGCGATGTTAGTAGGCAGTAGGCAATAGGCAATAGGCGGTAGAACGCTCACTGCTGCTGCCTGCTGCCCACCGCCTTTCTGCCCGCCGCCTCGACATTTCCACCGCCGCGGTCTAGGCCTCTCGCCGCATTCTAGGAGAACCCCATGCGCCCCTCCGGCCGCGCCTTCAACGAACTTCGCGCGATCAGCTTCGACCTTGACTGGGCCAAGCATGCGGAAGGCTCCTGCCTCGTCAAATTCGGCGATACGCATGTCCTGTGCACGGCGAGCTGGGACGAGACGACGCCGCCCTGGCTGAGGGGTCAGGGACGCGGCTGGGTCACCGCCGAATATGGGATGCTGCCGCGCTCGACGCATGAGCGCATGAAGCGCGAGGCGAAAGGCGGCCAGTCGGGCAGGACCCAGGAGATCCAGCGCCTCATCGGCCGATCCCTGCGCGCGATCGTCAATCTCAAGGCTCTCGGCGAGCGGCAGATCCTCGTCGATTGCGACGTCCTCCAGTCCGATGGCGGCACGCGCACGGCGGCGGTCACCGGCGCCTCGATCGCGCTTCATCAATGCTGCCGATGGGCGCTCAGGGACGGGATCATCAAGGAAAACCCCCTGACGGATTCGGTCGCGGCGATCTCCTGCGGCATCGTCAATGGCGCGCCCGCGCTCGATCTCGATTATGCCGAGGACTCGGCGGCGCAGACGGACGCGAATTTCGTCATCACGGGAGCCGGCGGTCTCGTCGAGGTGCAGGGGACGGCCGAGGGCGCGCCCTTCTCGGATGAGCAATTCCTCGCGCTGATGGCGATGGCGAAGGAGGCTTGCGCGCAGCTTAGAGAGTTGCAGCGCGCCGCCCTGGAGACGAAAGCGTGAGCGGGCGCGTCGACAAAATCGCCGCGGGCGTCGCCAAATTCCAGAAAGAGGCCTTTCCTCAGCGTAAGGATTTCTTCGAAAAACTCGCCGAGGGCCAAGCGCCCGAAGCCTTGTTCATCACCTGCTCGGACAGCCGGATCGACCCCAATCTCATCACCCAGATGGAGCCGGGCGCGCTCTTTATATGCCGCAATGCCGGGAACATTGTTCCTCCCTATACGAATCATACAGGCGCCATGACCGCCTCGATCGAGTTCGCCGTCGGCGTCCTCAACGTGCCGCGGATCATCGTCTGCGGGCACTCCGGCTGCGGGGCTATGCGCGGCGCGCTGGCGCCCGACAAGCTCGGCGACTTCCCGCATGTCCTCGAATGGCTGAATTACGCCCGCGCCGCGACGCTCGTCATCAAGGAGCGGGGCGGGCGGCTTTCGGCGGCCGCCAAGCTCGATGCGATCGTGCGCGAAAACGTCATCCTGCAAATCGCGCATTTGAAAACGCACCCCTTTGTCGCCGCGCGCCTCGCCGGCGGCCGGCTTGATATCCAGGGCTGGGTTTACGATCTCGCCTCAGGCGGGGTCCTCGCCTTTGAGGAAAAGAGCGGGGATTTCCTTCCGCTCTCGGCGCAGCCTAAGAAGAGCGCGCCCCGCAAGGCCAGAAACAGCCGAACGAAGAAGTGAGCGCCGATCCCCCCGCCGACAAACATGCCGACAAGCATATCGTCGAAATATTGATCGAGGAGCGCTGCCCGAAGCTTTGCGCCTCGCCGCTCTGGCCGCTTTACCGCGCCGTTCTTTACCCCTTGCTGCGCCAGCCCGAGGCGGTCGCGCTCGCCGATCGCGTCGCGCCGATGTCCGCGCGGGAAATCTTCGATCATCTCGCCGGCATGCTTCGCTATGAGGCCGTCGCCACGGGGCTTCATCATGTGCCGCGCGCCGGTCGCGTCATCATCGCCCCGACGCATCCGACGGGCATTCCGGACGGCGTCGCGATATACAGCGCACTGAAAGATGTGCGCGCGGATCTCGCCTTTTACGCCAATCGCGACGCGATCAGAGTGGCGCCGCGCCTTGCCGAAATGCTCATCCCCGTCGAATGGGTCGCCGCGAAGAGAACGCGCGAGCGCTCGCGCGAGACGCTGCAATCGACCGTCAAAGCCTTTGCCGAGGACCGCTGCGTCGTCCTCTTTCCATCGGGACGCATCGCCTTCATGAATGAGCGCCGAGAGCAGACCGAGCAGCCCTGGCAGTCCTCGGTCGCCGTCTTTGCGCGCAAATATGGCTGCCCGATCGTGCCGGTTCATATGACGGCGCGCAATTCATGGCTCTATTACTGGTTCTGGAACGTCAACGCGGAGCTTCGCGACATCACGCTTTTCCGCGAGCTTTTGAACAAGGAAGGCAAGCGCTTCGACATAATTTTCGGGGCGCCGATCCTGCCCGAGGCGCTTCCTGCCGATCCCGTCGCGGCGGCGGCGGCGCTGCGCGACCATGCCGCGTTCGATCTGCCGGCGGGACGCGCGTGGGGGGCGAAACAGGCCTGAGGCCCGCCGCTTGCTCAAATTTTCAGAAGAGCGCACCAAATGCGCCTCAAAATTAACCCTGCGCGGCCAGGAAATCCGCCGTTTTCGCCAAGTTATCCCCCTCCCCCTCGGGCGGGGTTATGCTCTCCCTTGCTCCATACGCCGCTTCGCTTTTGTGAAGCCCTCGCGTTCCGAGGACCGGCGGAGAATGGAGGGTATTGCGTGAAAACCCGGAGGCGCGATGGAAAACCGAACTTCCCCCCCGCAGAGAGAGTTACAAGTCCGATTTATAGGTCAGTTCGAGGAACACATCCTCAAGGTCCGCCTCGACGGTCGAAAGATCGCGCACTTTGACGCCGGCCGCCGAAAGGCGCTCCAGGATATCGGCGACCTGCGCGTTGGACGGCTTGTAAGGGATCGCGATCCGGCCGTCGGCTTTGAGGCTGGCTTCGAAAGGAGCCAGATCCGGCGCGGCGTCGAGCGGGTCCAGCGGCGTCACTGTCAAGGTCTTGTTGTCGAGCGAGGCGATGAGCTTTTCCGTCGGCTCGCAGGCGACGACGTCGCCCTTGTGGATAATGGCGATGCGGTCGCAAAGCTCCTGGGCTTCCTCAAGATAATGCGTCGTCAGAACCACCGTCACCCCGGTTTCGTGGAGCGCCAGCACATAGTCCCAAAGCTGCTTTCTGAGCTCGATATCGACCCCCGCCGTCGGCTCGTCGAGAACGAGGATGGGCGGGGAATGCACCATCGCCTTGGCGACGAGAAGGCGCCGCTTCATCCCGCCCGACAGCATTCGAACATACGCGTCGGCCTTGTCTTCGAGGCCGAGGACTTTGAGGATCTCCATCGTCCGGCGCTCGCGTTTCGGCACGCCGTAAAGCCCCGCCTGGATTTCGAGCGCCTCCTTCGGCGTGAAGAAGACGTCCATATTGAGCTCCTGCGGGACGACGCCGATCGAGGCGCGCGCCTGGCGCGGATTTTTGTCGATGTCAAAGCCCCAGATCGAGGCCGCGCCCGCCGTCTTGTTGACAAGGCCGGCGAGGATATTGATGAAAGTCGACTTGCCCGCGCCATTCGGCCCCAAAAGCCCGAAAATCGAACCGCGGGGAATATCGAGATCAATACCCTTCAAGGCCTCCTTGGCCGGCGATTTCTTGGTCCCCGCATAGGTTTTCCTGAGCGCTCGCGCAGAAATGGCGCTCGCGAGCGCCTGCGGGCGGGAATGGGGGATCTGCGGCTGGATATTCATCGGGACCTCGCGGGAAGGCGCGCAAGCCTTAGCATGGCCGCGCCCCCCGGCGCCAAGAGCGCAGGGCGGCCCTTGACGCCCCGCCCCGCCCCGCGCCATCAAGACCCCCATCACATCGCCGTGACGCCAAGAAGCGAAAATGTCCGACACCGCCAGCAACGCCGCCCCGCCGCCGCCGCCAGAGGTCGTCTATGTTAAGGAGCGCCGCGTCGCCTGCGACGGCAATGGCGGGGCGCTCGGGCACCCTCGCGTCTGGTATTCGCTTGAGGACGGCGAAGCCGAATGCGGCTATTGCGACCGGAAATTCATCTACGACCCGTCGCGCGTCACCGCGCCTCGCCCCTGACGAGGCGCCACACGTCTCGCGCTTTGGCCGGCGAGGCGTTCAAAATCGCGCTTTTGAAAATACGCCCCATCACGCGGATGAGCACGACAGCGAAAGCCAGCATGAAGGCGGTCGCGCCGACAATCTCTGCGATCGGCGGGTCCGAGGCCGCGCGCATCATCACCGCATAGGGCGTGTAGATCGGAATCCAAGTGAGAATCGACGCGATAAGCCCGTTCGGATTCTGATAGACCATGATCATGAAGGGCAAGGGCAGGAAAACGACGAGCATCACCGGCCCCATATAGCTCTGCGCGTCCTGGAGCGAGTTCGAAACCGCGCCGATCGCCAGAAAGATCATCGCGAAAATGAGATAGGCGCAGAAGAAATAGAAGAGATAGATGAGGAGGAGATGGGCGTCGAAAAGCGCCGACGCCGCCGCATCCGCCCATTCTCCCCCGCCGCCGGCGAAGGAAGCGACGAGACCGCCGATAAGGAACATCGTCGGCATGGTCAGCCCGACCGCGGCGAGGCCGTGAAGCTTGCCCATCATCAACTGGTCCGCCGGC